>JAUIAI010000221.1 GCA_030425615.1 Gammaproteobacteria bacterium | reverse complement strand
GTCGCGCCCGGTCGCGGGCCGGGGCGGCACCTGGGTCGCACTGCCGTCGGCAACCGCAGCCTCGGGCAGGCCCGTATTGGAAGTCTGGCCCCAGGCGGCGGTGGATACTAGCGCCGCACCGGCGCCGAGAAGGTGACGTCTGTTCATCCTATCCTCCGATTGATCAATGGCCAGCGCCGGCATCGCCGGCGACCGAGATTGCAGCTGAGCCCGGTGCCGAGGCGCCTCCGCCCCCGTAAACCGCGGCCATGAGATTTGCGTCCGCCAGCCAGAAATCGCGCCGCGCCGCAGCCTCCGCCAGGCTGCTGTTCAGCCGCGCGCGGATATCGGCCAAAAGCTCGAACGTATTGGTGATCATGCCGTTGTAGGACAGCAAACCCTCTTCTTCGACGGTCGTGCGTAGCGGCACCAGAACGTCGCGGTAGTGGCGCGCGATGTCGAACGACGTCCGGTAACCGCTGTAGGCCTGCCGGACCTGTGATCGCGCCTCGATGGCGGCCTGGGCGGCCCGGTTCACCGCTTCGCTCATCATCGCTTCGGCCCGTGCGATCCTGGCGTCGCCCCAGTCGAAGATCGGGATCTGGAAGTCGATCTCCCAGCCGGTCTGTGTGGGCTCTTCGTTCGAACTGTTGCGAAAGCCGGTGAGCTCGAGCACGCTCACGAATCGCCCTGTACGAACCAGGCCCAGTCCGTCCCCGAGACGCTCGATCTCCAGCCTGGCGGCTTCGAGATCCAGCCGCTGGGCCAAAGCCTTGCGTACGGCGTCGGGCGGGGTCTGCGGCTCATCCGGCAACTCGGGCAGACGATCGGGAAGCTTCAGTTCGCTCTCCGGACCGTAGAGTCCCAGCAGCCGCACGAGCGCCTCGCGCGTGGCCACCGCCTGATGTCGCGCCTGCGCCTGCGCCACGACGGCATCGGCGTAGAAGCTCTGCTCCCTGGCCTGTTGCAGGGTGTTGAAGTTGCCCACGCCGGCCATACGTCTGGCCAGATCCGCGCTGACTTCGGCCGTCCGACGCACCTGCTCCATGTAGCGCGCCGTCTCGGAGGCCGCCACGGCGTCCACCCAGGCCTTTCGGGTTCGCGCCGCCAGATCGAGCACCTGCATGGCCACACGACGCTGCATCACGGCCAGACGTCGGGCCTCCAGGCGGTTGACCGTGGGCAGGAACAGCAACCGCGCCACATCCAGGTGAACGGCGCGCTCGATCTCGCGCTCGTCCCCGCGGCGGGAGCGGCCGAAAGCGAATCCGGGATTTCCCAGCCGCCCGGCCTGCGCCCGCTCGGCCTCCGCGACGCCGAGCGTGTCGAAGTCTGCCTGCAGGTCACGATTGTTGAGCAGGGCGACCTCGACGGCACCGTCGAGGTCGAGCGGCCCGGCGATCAGCTCGCGCACACGGGACTCGGCCGCCTGCCGGCTGCCGTCGTCCCTCGACCAGGTCAACTCCACTCCGAGTCGGTCGCCGGCGAGAGACTGAACCGGGGAGAACGCGCCGTCGGAATCCATCGAGGCACAACCGCCGAGCGCGACGGCCAGCGCCAGAGGCACGAACCTGCCGACCCTGCGCGACGAACGATGTTCAGCGGGATTCATCGCGCCTTCTCCTCCCGGGCCGGTTCAGCTTCGTCGGCCTCCCGCAGGTAGGTGCGCCAGCCGCCGATGCGTCCGACACGTTCGTTCGCCTCGGCCCAGCCGCCGGGCTCGACCTCCTCCCACGGCCGGTAACGCTCGAAAGCGGAGGTATAGACAGGGGGTTCGACGCCGGACGCAGGGTCCAGCGGGTCGGCGAACGCCATCGAGCATCCGCACGCGAGCGGAACGGCCAGCAGGGCAGGCCGCAAGCGGGTCAACATGATCCAAGCCTCTGAGAACGGGGACGGGCCGCCCGGTCACGGCCGTCGGCCGTGGACCCGACCGGCATGACCCGGGCTAACGGCGCGGCACTGCCGCCAGGCCGCGCCGCGCGAACGTTTCTCAGAGGAATCGGGGTGGGCGTTCGATGCGTTCCGGCGGCGGAGGCAGGCGGCCCGGACGCTCCAGCATCAGGGGACGGGACGCGTCGAGATGTGCAACCAGAGGAGGGGCCGCGCCGAACAGCGCACTGCCGGTGACCCAGCAGGCACCCACACAGGAGGCATCGCAACAGCAGTCCGCACCGGAGTCGCCCGGGGGCGTGTCGTGGCCGTGATGCGCAGTCAGAGCGATGCCTGCGGCCGCATGATGCGCGGCGGCGGAATCGTCATGCGGCCGCGGCGAATGATGCTCGTGCCCCATGGCCTGCGAGGGCATCGCCGACCCGCCGTGCGGCATGGCGGCGACAGCCGTTCCGGCGAGTACGGACACCACGAGCATCAGCTGCGCCAGAAATGCGGCCAGGAGTCTGCGGGCGGATCCTTCTCGGGACGGATACAACGACATGGAAGTCTCTTTGATTCCTCCCCTCAGGATACCCAGAACCGGCCGGGTCCGGTGCAATGCCCCGCCGCGCCGAGAGCCTTCAGTTGGCCTTGCCCCCCATGCCGCCGGCGCCGTGACCCTGATGGCCGCCGTGCCCCTGGCCGTGCTTCATGGCCGCGCCGCGACCGGCGGTCAGGGGCCGTACCGGAGCCTGGACGGCCACCGAATGACGGCTGCCGTCGGCCCGCCGGAAGTGAAGCGTCAGGCTGACGCTCTGCCCGACCTCCACCGGCCCGCCGAGGTTCATGAACATCACGTGATAGCCGCCGGGTTCCAGAATCAGCGGCTTGCCGGGTTCGAGCTCGACGCCTTCCACCTGCCGCATGCGCATGACATCACCGACCATCCGCATCTCGTGCACCTCCGTCACCGGCGTGAGATCGGACTCGGCGCCGACCAGCGTCATCGGCTCGTCCGACGTGATCTGCATGAACGCGCCGGTGGCCTTCTGTCCGGGAACCGTGCCGCGCACCCAGGGATCGGCCACCTTCACCTGCGCCTGCGCGAGCCCGGCCGCCACCAGCAGAAGCGTCGCCGACAGGAGGCGGCCGAGACTTGGAACACGGGTGATCATCTGGACCTCCTTGGACCGTTCGAATGGTGAACCGCGCGACGGCGAGATTGCCGGGGGCGTCTTGGAGGCGATATCGTAGCGATGTCCGTGGCCGGGTCGGTGACCTGGGTCACCCAGCGAAGGCAACCCCGCCGGACGTCCGGCGCGTGACCGCGCCACGTATCCGGACGCCGGGGCATGGTTCTTCGGCCGCTACGGCGGGCATCGCCCACAATTCGAACCGCCGCCTTGCGAAACCCGCGCCTAGCGACGCCCCCCACCGGACCCGCCGCCTGATCCTGCGATGACGAAAGACTCCCTGGCCCCGACCCAACATCCCTCTCACCGGTTCTCGCGGATGCGCCGACTTGGCCTGCTGGCATTGCTGGGCCCGTTGGCGGCCGCCTGTTCGGGGCCGGGTGCGCCGCTGCTCGGCACGTCGCCGGCTCCCGTCGAGGCGGCCGTGCGCGACCGGGGCCCAGCCCCCGAAGCGGTCGCTGCCGGACCTCGCGACGGGAGTCCGTCGGCCGGATCCGCATCCGCCCCGCCACCGCCGCCACCGCCGCTCCCGACCCGCGATCGCATCTCGGTGGTCACGGTGACCGATGGGCTGGAGCGCCCGTGGGCCATGGAATTCCTGCCCGACGGTTCGCTGCTGGTCACGGAGAAGGCCGGCCGCATCCGCCCCGTTTCGACCGACGGCCGGATCGGCGACGGTCTGCGCGGCGTCCCCCGGGTCGCCACCCGCTCGCAGGGGGGTCTGCTGGACATCACGCTGAGCCCGGACTTCACGAACGACCGGCTCGTCTACCTGAGTTACTCGCAGCCCCTCGACAACGGCCGATCGAGAACCGTCGTGGCCAGGGCGCCGCTGAACGACGGTCGCCTGGGCAAGATCGAGACGCTGTACCGTCAGCATCCGTCGGTCACCGGTGGCCTGCACTTCGGCTCCCGGCTTGTCTTCGGCCGCGACGGCCTGCTCTACGTCACGCTTGGCGAGCGCAACCAGCGCGACGACGCGCAAGCGCTCGACAACGGCCTCGGCAAGGTTCTGCGACTCGAACCGGACGGCGGTATCCCGGCCGACAATCCATTCGTGTCGCTCGGGAAGAAGAAGGCGGATCCCGCCGTCTATTCATACGGCCATCGCAATCCGCAGGGTGCCGCACTGCACCCGGAGACGGGTGCGCTGTGGGTGGTCGAGCACGGCCCGCAGGGCGGTGACGAGATCAACCTCGTGCGTGAGGGCGCCAATTACGGATGGCCCCGCATCACCTATGGACGTGAGTACGGTAGCGGCGCGATCATCGGCGAAGACACGAAGGCGGCGGAGGTCGAACCGCCCAGGTTCTATTGGGTACCGTTCTCGATCGGGCCGTCCTCGATGCTCTTCTACACGGGCGACGCGGTTCCGGCGCTCAGCGGCTCGTTGCTCGTGGGCGCGCTGTCCGGGAGAACGCTCGTGCGGCTGACCCTCGACGGCGACCGGATCGTCGGCGAAGAGCGCCTGCTCGAAGATCTCGGCGAACGGATCCGCGACGTGGCCCAGGGCCCGGACGGCCACCCCTACCTGCTCACGGACAGCGGCAAGCTGCTCCGCATCGATGCCCGCCGAGGTCCGAATGACTGATTCCACACGCGGCCGCTTCCGGTCGGCGACCCCGCTGCGCCGCCTGCTGCTCGTCCTGCTGGTGGCGACTGCCTGGAGCTGCGGTGGCGGCAACGGACAGAGCGCCTCCGCCCAGAGCAGCACGGACCCGGTCGGCACCGCCGGCGCGGGAGACTCCGATCCGGGTGCCGGGTCGCCGGCCGTCCCGACGGAAGAGCGGATCAGCGTCGTCAAGGTGGCCGGTGGTCTCGACCGACCCTGGTCGCTTGCCTTCCTGCCCGACGGATCCGCACTCGTCACGGAGAAGGCCGGGCGGATGCGCCGGGTCGGCATGGACGGCTCGATCGGTGGGCCGATCGACGGCGTGCCGGCGGTGGCCGCCGCGAACCAGGGTGGTCTGCTGGATCTGCTCCTGGCGCCGGATTTCGCCACCAGCGGCGAGCTGACGTTCTGCTATGCCGAGCCGGCCGAAGGCTCGACCGCGCGGACTGCCGTGGCCCGGGCGCGCCTGGACGGCACGTCGTTGTCCGACACCCGTGTGATCTTCCGCCAGACGCCGGCCGTCCCCGGTGGCGGGCACTTCGGCTGCCGTCTGGTCCACGGAACCGACGGCATGCTGTACGTCAGCCTCGGTGAGCGCCAGCTCCGTGACCCTGCGCTGGATCTGGGCACCACCCTCGGGAAGGTGGTCAGGCTGGCGCCCGACGGCAGCGTTCCGCCCGGAAACCCGTTCGCGGGCGTGGCGGGCGTCCTGCCAGAAATCTTCACTTATGGGCATCGGAATCCACAGGGCATGGACGTGCACCCGGTGACGGGTGAGATCTGGGTCGCCGAGCACGGTCCCCGCGGCGGTGACGAGATCAATCGCCTCGTCGCGGGCGCGAACTACGGCTGGCCACGGATCACCACCGGGCGTGAGTACTCGACCGGAGCACCGGTGGGCGAAGGCACCGAGGCTCCTGACGTCGAACCGCCGCTGCGGCACTGGGTGC
>JAUIAI010000220.1 GCA_030425615.1 Gammaproteobacteria bacterium | reverse complement strand
GACTTCGACCGGACGGCGGCCAAGGCCTGGGAAGCGCTGACCTCGGACGCCCCGCTCGGGCGCGTTCGCGCCACCGTACGGGCCGGTCGAGACGAGATGCGCTCGACGCTGCTGTCGTGGCTGCCGCAGGATCTGGGCGACGTCAGCCTGCTCGATGCGGGCTGCGGCACCGGAGCGCTGTCCATCGAGGCCGCGCGGCGCGGCGCGACGGTGCTCGGCGTGGACGTGGCCGCCAGTCTGGTGGACATCGCGCGCACGCGCGCGACGACACTGCCGGCGAGATCACGACCGGTGTTCACCACCGGCGACATGACCGACCACGGCCGTCGCTTCGATCACGTGGTGGCGATGGATTCGGTGATTCACTACGACTTCGACGAGATGCTCGCGGTGCTGGCGCGCCTGTGCGCCCAGGCCGATCGTTCGGTCGCGTTCACGGTGGCGCCGTACTCGGCCCTGCTCGGTCTGATGCACACGGCGGGCAAGTGCTTTCCGCGGGGAGACCGCTCGCCGGCCATCGTGCCGGTGCGTCTTCCGCGCCTGCACGAGCGCCTCGGTTGCGATCCGCGTTTCGAGGGCTGGCGGCTCGCACGTGCGCACCGCGTTCACCGCGGGTTCTACATCTCGCACGCCCTGGAGCTCGTCCGGTGAAGGCCGGCCCGGGCATCACGCGCCTCTGGCGCACGGTCGGCTCGCGCTGGCTGCCGTTCGCGGACGCGGCCACGGCGGAGTTGCCGATGGCCCGTCTGCTGAGGCTGTCGTTGTTCCAGGTCAGCGTCGGCATGGTGCTCGTCCTCACGAACGGCACCCTCAACCGCGTGATGATCGTCGAACTGGGCGCGCCCGCAGCCCTGGTCTCCGTGATGCTCGCACTGCCCGTGTTGTTCGCGCCGGTGCGCGTCCTCATCGGTCACCGCTCGGACGAGCACCGCTCGGCGCTCGGCTGGCGGCGGGTTCCCTACATCTGGCTGGGCACGATGTGTCAGTTCGGCGGGCTGGCGATCATGCCGTTCGCGCTGCTCGTACTGTCCGGGCAGGGGCACGGCCCGGCCTGGGCGGGCTCGCGTTCCTGCTGGTCGGCCTGGGCACGCACACGGCGCAGACCGCCGGCCTGGCCCTGGCCACGGATCTCGCCCCCGCGCATGCGCGACCCCGCGTGGTCGCCCTGCTCTACGTCACGCTGCTGGTGGGCATGACGGTCAGTTCGCTGCTGCTCGGCGCCCTTCTGGCGGAGTTCACGCCGACGCGCCTGGTGCAGGTGGTGCAGGGCGCCGCGGTCATGGCGATGGCACTGAACCTGGCCGCCCTCTGGAAGCAGGAGCCCCGCGGCCGGCAGCGCACGTCCGCACAGCGACGGCCGTTTCGTGAGGCCTGGCGCGAGTTCACCGCCCACCCCGGCGCGCTGCGTCTGCTCACGGCCGTGGCGCTGGGGTCCGCGGCGTTCAGCATGCAGGACATCCTGCTCGAGCCGTATGGCGGTCAGGTCCTCGCCATGACCGTGGGGCAGACCACGCTGCTGACCGCGCTGCTGGCCGGCGGCACGCTGCTCGCGCTCTCCTATTCCGCCCGTGCACTGGCCCGCGGCCTGCAGCCGGTCCGGCTCTCCGGTCTGGGCGCGGTCGTCGGCCTGGCCGCGTTCGCGGCCGTGATCCTGTCCGGGGCCTTCGCATGGCCGGCGCTGTTCCAGGCCGGCACGGTGCTGATCGGGATCGGTGGCGGTCTGTTCTCGGTCGGCCTGCTGGTCGAGGTCATGCGCTACGCGGACCGCACCGACAGCGGCATCGCGCTGGGGGCCTGGGGGGCGGTGCAGGCCACCGCCACCGGCGTGGCCGTCGGCACGGGCGGACTGCTGCGTGACGGCGTCGTGTACGCCACCGGTCAGGGCTGGTTCGGCCCGGCATTCGCCGGGCCCGAAGCCGCCTACAACGTCGTCTATCACCTCGAGATCGGGCTGCTGTTCCTCACCCTGATCGCGCTCGGACCGCTCGTGCGCTATCGGCCCGATCCGCTCCCCGAACCCTCGGCCCGCCTTTCGCTGGCCGAATTCCCGAACTGATCCCCACCACGGAGTCCGCCATGGAAGTCGGTGCCATCACCCCCTACATCGATGTCGCGCAGATCGTGCTCTACGCGTTCTGGGTCTTCTTCGCCCTGTTGCTGCTGTACATCCGTCGCGAGGACAAGCGCGAAGGGTATCCGCTCGAATCCGACCGCCGGGGCGGCGTTTCCGTCGTGGGCTTCCCGAAGCCGCCGCGGCCCAAGACCTTCAAGCTCTACCACGGCGGTGAGGTGCAGGCCCCGCGCTCGGAACCGGTGCCGACGGGACTTGCGCTGCGTGCCGCGGCGCCCTGGCCCGGCGCCCCGATGCTGCCCACCGGTGACCCGATGCGCGACGCCGTCGGCGCGGCGTCCTACGTGTCTCGCTCTGACGCTCCCGATCTGATGGTCGAGGGCGGACCCAAGCTGGTGCCGCTGCGCGCCGTCACGGGCTACGGGGTCGCCGAGGGAGATCCGGATCCGCGTGGCATGCCGGTCGTGGACCTGCGGGGCAAGCCGGCCGGCCAGGTGGTCGACCTGTGGGTCGACCGGGCCGAAATGATCATCCGCTATCTCGAGGCCGAGCCCGCCGGGTCGGACAAGCGGGTGCTGATTCCGCTTGCACTCGCCCGTGTGGACGGCAAACGCGGCAAGGTCCGGCTGGCCTCGATCCTGGCCGATCAGCTGGCCGGCGCACCGACCATCGCCAACGAGGCCTCCGTCACCTTGCGCGAAGAGGACCGCATCAGTGCGTACTTCGGCGGCGGACATCTCTACGCCTATCCGGGCCGCACGGAGTCGTTGCTGTGAAACGCATCACCGAACACGGCTTCGATACCGCCGAAGGCCTTCCCGAGCCGTTGCCTGCCGGCGAGCGTCTGCTCTGGCAGGGGCGCCCCAGCCTGCGTGGTCTGTTGCTGCACGCGCTACACGCCCGCAAGGTGGCCGTCTACTTCGCGGTGTTGTCCGGCTGGCAGGTGCTCAGCACCCGTGCCGACGGTCTGCCCCTGGGCCAGACCGTGGCGGCGGCCCTCTGGCCGCTGCTGCTCGGCGCCCTCTGCGTGGGCATCCTCGCGCTGATCGCCTACGGCAGTCACCGCACCACCCGCTACGTGATCACCAGCCGGCGCGTGGTGATGCGAATCGGGATCACGCTGCCCGTGACGCTGAATCTGCCGTTCGCGCAGCTGGACAGCGCGGACATGCGCCTGCGCCGGGACGGCAGCGGCGACCTGATCCTGACGCCGGGCCGGGACGACCGCATCGCCTGGGCCCTGCTCTGGCCGCACGCGCGGCCCTGGCATCTGCGGCATCCACAACCGATGCTGCGCGAGTTGTCGGACGCCCGCGAGGCCGGCGAGATCCTCGCCACCGCCATGCGCGCGGTCTCGATCCGCGCGGTCGCCGACGACCCGTCGGTCCGGGCCGCCCGTTCGCAGGCGCAGGGCGCGGGCGCGGCGGAACTGCCGGGTCACGCCGGGATCGCCGCTCGTCACACGGTCCGAACGAGCCCGCTGTCCCGCGCGGGGCGCGGCTCGCTGACGGCAGACGGCCATGCATGATCCCGACCGGCTGCTGGGCGGCGGCGACCGCATCCCGCGTCATATCGTCGGGGCCGGGATGCTCCTGGTCGCGCTCACGGTCGGCCTGTCGGCCCTCTCCAAGAAGGCCGATATCGGCCGGACTCCCGACCAGCCCGGTCCGTCGAGCGTGCGCCACCTGACGTTCGAGCGCACCGCGGACGATGCGATGCTGGTTCGCGACGCGTTCACCGCCGAGCTGCTCGAGCGTCTGCCTTCGGCCGACGAGGGCTTCATCGCCGGGGCCCTGCGCGGCCTTGCGTTCGAGCGCCGCCGCCAGGACGAGCCGGAGGATGCGCCCTACCGTCTGATCGCGCGGCCCGGCCAGGGCGTGGCGCTGATCGACCCCGCCACCGGGGTCTACGTACAACTCGAGGCCTTCGGCCGCGACAACGTCGCGGCGCTGGCCCGCTACCTTCCTGCGCCGCCCGTGCGGCTCACGACCGATGCGTCGCCGAGCCTGCGTGACGCTGCGCCGGGCATTCCCGCACGAACAGGAGACACGCGATGAGCGCGACCGCCGAAGTTCTCAACGAATCGACGGCCAAGGCCACCGAGGAGGACATCCTCTCGCCGCGGTTCTACACGACCGACATGTCCGCGTTCGAGAACCTGGACATGAGTCCGGTGCAGCGCGAGTGGGACGCGCTGATGGCCGAGTTCCGCGCCGACAACAACCGGTTGCACTTCCAGCGTGACGACAGCTTCACCCGCGCCGTGGAACAGATGCCGCCGGAGCTCTACGACGAGTTCCTGGACTTCCTCATCAGTTCGTGCACCTCCGAGTTCTCGGGCTGCGTGCTCTACAGCGAGATCAAGAAGGCGGTGGCCAACCCCGACGTGCGCGAACTCATGGGCCACATGGCGCGCGACGAATCGCGCCACGCGGGTTTCCTGAACAAGTCCCTGAAGGACTTCGACCGGCAGCTCGATCTGGCCAGGCTCACCAGGGTCAAGAAGTACACCTACTTCAAACCGAAGTTCATCTACTACGCGACCTACCTGTCCGAGAAGATCGGCTACGCCCGCTACATCACGATCTTCCGCGAACTGGAGCGCCACCCGGAACGGCGCTTCCACCCCATCTTCAAGTGGTTCCACGACTGGTGCAACGACGAGTTCCGCCACGGCGAGGCCTTCGCGCTCATCATCCGCTCGGACCCCTCGCTGACCCGGGGCGTCAACAAGCTCTGGATCCGCTTCTTCCTGCTGGCCGTGTTCTCCACCATGTACCTGCGCGACCACCGTCGCCCGGCCATCCACGCCGCGTTCGGCCTGCCGCCGGATTCGTTCGGCTTCACGGTGTTCCGGATCACCAGCGAGATCTCGCGTCAGGTCTTTCCGATCACGCTGGACATCGAGAACCCGGCGTTCCGGCGCGGACTGGACCGTCTGCTCGCGATCAGCCGCCGCAACGATGCCGCGCGGGCGCGTGGCGGACTGCTCGGTGCGCTCACGCGCGCCGGATGCTCGGTGGCCTCGTTGGCCGTGTTCGCCAGGCTCTATCTGATCTCGCCCGTGCCGAACGCCCTGCCCGAGAACACCCGGCTGGATCCGGCCTGGTAGCCGGACGGTCGTCAGCCACCGCGCACCCGGGAAGGCGTCCCCCATGACCGAGTGGCTCGCCCCGATCGTCACCGCCGTGCTCGCCTGGTGGGCGGGAACCATCGCGGTACTCGTGCTCGGCCGGCTGGGCGGACGCGACGACGGATCGTCCCGGCGGGCAGACGCCATCGCCCGTGCGCTGGCGGCTCTGTTCTGGCTCGCGGCCTTCGCAGTGGTGGTCGGACTGCCCACCGTCGAATCGCAGACCGGCGCGACGCTCTCGTTCGGCGCAGGCATCCTGCTCTGGGGCTGTCTGGAACTGTCCTACTTCCGCGGCTGGATCACCGGCCCGGTAAACACGCCCTGTCCGCCGGGCGCGGATATCGGGCAGCGCTTCCGACTGGGCGTCGGCACCTCGCTGCATCACGAACTCACGGTGCTCGCGAC
>JAUIAI010000219.1 GCA_030425615.1 Gammaproteobacteria bacterium | reverse complement strand
GCCGGTTGGGCGGCCCAGACCGGCCAGCGCACGGTGGCAGGCGTTGTCGAGACGGCATTGTCGACGATATTTCGGGTGCCGGTTCGGCTGTGCGCGGCCGGCCGGACCGAGTCGGTGCCAGAATAGCGCCGGTATTCACAGAATCAGTGACCTGCACTCCGGTTTGCGAACCGTCATCATCATCGTCAGTTGGCAGTCCGGACCGCATCTCGAGCCCACGGTGGCGAGCGCGCTCGCCCAGGCCGGGCCCGGCGACCGGGTCGCGGTCTGGGACAACGCCAGCGATGCGGACACGCAGGCAGCGCTCGATGCGCTGCAGGCCCGTTTCCCGGCGCTCATCGTTCACCGAAGCGCGAACAACCTGGGCTTCGCCGCCGGCAACAACGCGGCTGCCGCGCTCCATCGGGAATGCGATGCGATCCTGACGCTCAATCCCGACGCGGTGCTCAAGCCGGGCGCGCTGGCAGCCATGCGGAACGTCCTGCTCGAACACGACGACGTCGCCGCGGTGGGCGCGGTCCAGCTCAGTCCGGACGAACGGACCATCGACGGGCTCGGCGACGTCATGCACATCAGCGGACTGGTCTGGCGCCGCAGCCACGGGCGCAGCGCCGCCGATCTCGGACGGCGCCTGTCGGCCGCGGGCGAGACGACCGAAATCTTCGCGCCGTGCGCCGCCGCGGCGCTCTACAGACGCGAAGCCTTCGAAGCCGTCGGCGGATTCGATGCCGACTACTTCTGCTACTGCGAGGACAACGACCTGGGCATGCGTCTGAGGCTGGCGGGCTGGCACTGCCTGCAGGCGAACCGGGCCGTCGTGCTGCACCTGGGCTCCATCAGCACGGGACGCGACAGCGATTTCGCGGTCTATCACGGTCAGCGCAACCTCGTCTGGACGTTCGCGAAGAACCTGCCTGCGCCCCTGCTCGTGGCGCTGTTGCCCGTCCACCTGGCGATGACGGCGGTGGTGTTCGCCCGATATACACTGATCGGCCGCCCCGGGATCGTCGCACGGGCGAAACTCGATGCGCTGCGCGGGCTTCCGGCAGCACTCGGCAAGCGACGACGCACCCAGGCCGACAGGCGCATCGGGTCGCTGGCGCTCTGGCAGCGGCTCGACAAATCGGTGCTGCGCCGATGAAGCCGGGCGAGCGCGCGTCGCGTATCGATGTCGCCATCGTGAGCCATCACTCCGACGGGCCGACGCTGGCGGCCACGCTGGATGCGCTGGCCGTCGCGGCCGCGCGCTGGAACACCCGCGAGGCGGGCCGTGTGGTGGCCGTGCTCCTGGACAACAGCGAAGGCGGATCCGACCGCGCGCGGCTCGAAGGACTGATCACCGGTAGGCGGTGGCCGCGCGGCTTCGAGTTGCGCCTGGAGGTCGCGGGCCGGAACCTCGGCTATGGCGCGGGCAACAACCACGCGCTTCGCCGCCATCCCGACGACGGTGGACGCGACTTCGTGCTCGTCCTCAACCCGGACGTGCGTATGGCCGAAGACGCACTCTGCGCGGCGGTCGACTGGCTGCGCGCGTCGCCGTCCACGGCGCTTCTCGTGCCGCGGGCACTGGACGATCTCGGCAACGATCTGCATCTGGCCCACCGCTACCCCGACCCCCTGGTCTTCGCACTGCGCGGCGCGGGTCCGGCCTGGCTTCGGCGCCGGCAACGCCAACGGCTCGGCCGATACGAGATCCTCGACCTCCCGAGCGACCGTCCGCACGGGCAGACGGTTTGCGCCAGCGGCTGCTTTCTGTTCCTGCGCGACGAAGCCTGGCAACGACTCGGCGGCTTCGATCCCGGCTACTTCCTGTACTTCGAAGACTACGACCTGAGTTGCCGCGCGCTCGCCCTCGGACCGGTCGACTATCGCCCCGAGGTACGTATCCTGCACGAGGGCGGCGGTGCGGCGGCCAAGGGTTGGCGCCATCGCTGGCTGTTCGCGCGCTCGGCCTGGCGCTTTTTCACGACCTGGGGCTGGACCCCGAGCGGCTTCGAGGCCCGCGCCGGGAGGGCGTCGTGACGGCCGACGCCGTCCGGTCCGCGGGGAAGCGCCGCGCACTCGTCACGGGCGCAACCGGATTCCTGGGCGGTGCGCTCTGCGCAAGGCTGATCGCGCACGGCTGGGCGGTGCGCGCACCCAGCCGGCATCCGCTCTCTCCCGCCCTGGCGGCCCGGGTCGAAACGTTGCCTGTCACCGATCTGGCCGACTGGGCACTCCGTGCGGCCGACGCCCTGCACGATGTCGATGCTGTCTTCCATCTGGCCGCACGGGTTCACCAGAGCGGATTGCGCGGCAACGATGCCGCTTACAGACGCGACAACGTCGAGACCACCGTCTCGCTGGCCCGGGCCGCCGCGTCCGCCGACGTGCCCCGGTTCGTGTTCGTCAGCTCCGTCAAGGCCATGGCGGAAACCTCCGACACCCGGCCCCTGACACCCCAGGACCCACCGCGCCCTGAAGATGCGTACGGCCGCAGCAAGCTCGAAGCCGAACGCGGAATGATCGAAGCACTCGCATCGGGCCCGACCCGGTGGTGCATCGTGCGGCCCCCGCTCGTATACGGCGTCGGTGCGCGGGCCAATCTGGACCGGCTGGTCCGCTGGATCGCCGCCGGCAGGCCGTTGCCGCTGGCCGCGGTACGCAACCGCCGCAGCCTCATCGGGCGGGAGAACCTCACCGACCTGCTCGCCGGTGTCGCGATCCTGCCCGAGGCCGGTCACCGTATCCTCCTGCCCTCGGACGGCGACTGGTCAGCGGCGGAACTGGTCGCATGCCTGGGCGAGGCGGTCGGGCGACCCGTGCGCGCATTCTGGCCGGTGCCCCCCATCCTCCTGCGCACGGTCGCGGCCGCCCTCGGTCAGGGTTCACGCATCGAAAGCCTGACGGCCTCGCTGCAGATCGACGACCCGTGGCTGCGCGACGCGGTCGGCTGGCGGCCCGAGATTCCGGCACGGGAGGGCCTGACCATGATGGCCCGTGCAGCGGTCGCGGGCGCCGCATGACCGGGACCGCGGTGGCCATGTCCGCGGCGGCCCTGCTCACGGCCTGGCTGCTCAGGGTCGCTCTGGCCCGTGGCTTCGACGGTTGGCTCGACGTGCCCAACGAGCGCTCGCTGCATGCTCACCCCGTGCCGCGCATCGGCGGCCTCGCGATGCTCGCGGGTGTGATCGTCGCCACGGCGGCGGCCCTTGCACTGGGCCCGGGTGAAGAGCCGTCGCTGACTGTCGCGGCGCTCTGGCTGTGCGCGCTAGCCCTCGTCCTGGCCAGTGCACTGGACGATCGGCGCGGCCTGCCCGTCCTGCCCCGACTCGCCGTCCACGCCGGCGCGGCGGGGGTGCTCGTCGCCACTCTTGTCGCTCAGGGCGGCCTGCCCGTGCCCCCGGCCGGCGCGCCCGCCGTCATCGCGGGCATCGGCCTTGCGCTTGGAACGATCTGGTTCACCAACCTGTACAACTTCATGGATGGCGCGGACGGCCTTGCCGGATCGATGACCGCGGTCGGCTTCGCGGGCTACGCATGGATGGTTCCGGCAGGCGATCCGCTCGCCGCCTTCTCGGCCGCCATCTGCGGCGCGGCGCTCGGATTCCTCACCTGCAACTGGTCGCCGGCGCGGGTGTTCCTCGGAGACGCCGGCTCGATTCCCACTGGTTTCCTGGCAGCCGGCGTCGGTCTGGCCGGGGCGGCCCGCGGCTATTGGCCGCTCTGGGCGCCTCTCGGCCTGTTCCTTCCCTTCGTCGTGGACGCCACCGTGACACTCGTGATCAGGGCCGCCCGCGGTCGCCGGATCTGGCAGGCGCACCGCGAGCACGCCTATCAGCGCCTGATCCTGGCCGGCTGGCCGACCTGGCTCGTGGTAAGCGGCTATGCAGCGGTCTCGGCGCTGGCGACGGCGTTCACGGTGGCGGCATCGTGACGGCGGCCGCAGCAACACATTCTTACGTGTGCAACCCGTTGGACAGCCCCGGATGTGCCAAACCCCTGTCAGGCTGTCATAATCGAACCAGAGGGAAGTCAATCGGCGTCGGCGCCTCGTCGTGCCCGTGGTCTTCCATGATCGGCACGACTACTCCAACTCTCTGACCCTGATGCTGAGCCGAATCGACCCGCGTCGTCTGACGGCCATCTCATTTGATCTTGCCGCGCTGATCGGGGCCTGGATGTTCGCGTTCCTGGTGGGGTGGGGGTTCGGCGTGCCGGGTGATGCCGTCTCACCGATGCTGCTCGCGCTCCTGGTGATCGTGCCGGTATACACGATCACGTTCATGAGCTTCGGTCTCTATAACGGCATCTGGCGGTACGCGAGCCTGCACGACCTGCGTCAGATCGCGGCGGCCGTCCTGATCGGCATGATGATCTCCACCGTGGTGATGTTCATCACCAGCCGCGCCGATCTCGTACCGCGTACCACCCTCGTCATGCACCCCATGCTCGTGCTGTGCCTGATGATCGGCGGGCGCATCACCTACCGCTGGTGGAAGGAGCAGCGTCTGCTCTCCAAGCGCGACGCGGACGAAGGCATTCCGGTCCTCATCCTGGGCGCCGACGAGGCGGGCTTCCGCCTCATCATGCAGCTCGAGCGGATGCCGGACTGGCGGGTGGTGGGCGTCCTGGACGACACCCCCAAGAACATCGGCCGCCGTGTGCTCGGACACCGTATCCTGGGGCGCTGGTCCGAACTGGCGCGCATGGTCGCCTCAACCGGCGCACGGCACGCCCTGCTCGCCGTTTCGCATGCCGATCAGGCCACCCGCAGACGGGCGTTCGAACTCTGCGAGGCCGCCGGCGTCAAGCTGCTAATCGTGCCGGACCTGGAAGACGTGATCTCGGAGCGCGTACGGTTCACAACGATCCGGCGCGTGGAGGTCGATGACCTGCTCGGACGCGAATCGGTCCAGCTCGACACCCGCGGCCTGCGACAGCTCCTGACGCTCAAGACGGTGCTCATCACGGGTGCCGGCGGCTCCATCGGTTCGGAACTCTGCCGACAGATCGCGCGCTTCCGTCCCCGCCAGATGGTCCTGTTCGAGCTGAGCGAGTACGCGCTCTACGAAGCCGTCGAGACCATGCAGCGCGAGTTCCCCGAGATCCGGATCGTCCCCGTGGTCGGTGACATCAAGGACGGATCGCGCCTGTTCGACGTCTTCGCGACGCACGCCCCCCAGGTGGTCTTCCATGCCGCCGCGTACAAACACGTGCCGCTCATGGAAACCGGCAACGCCTGGCAGGCGGTGCAGAACAACGTGCTCGGCACCCTGCGCGTGACCGAGGCGATCGCCCGGTTCCCCGTGGACAAGCTGGTGTTCATCTCCACGGACAAGGCGGTCAACCCGACGAGCGTCATGGGCGCCACGAAGCGCCTGGCCGAGATCATGCTGCAGACCTGGTCGCGGCGGAACCCGTCCACCGACATCGCGATCGTCCGCTTCGGCAACGTGCTCGGATCCACGGGCAGCGTGGTCCCCAAGTTCAGGCGCCAGATCGAGGCGGGCGGCCCCATCACCATCACCCATCCCGACATCAAGCGCTATTTCATGTCGGTCGGCGAGGCCACGCAGCTGGTCATCCAGGCTGCTTTGGTCGGTGACAGCGGTGACATCCTCGTCCTGGACATG
>JAUIAI010000218.1 GCA_030425615.1 Gammaproteobacteria bacterium | reverse complement strand
CTGGTACATGGCCGCATCGGCGGCCTGCATCAGCAGCGAGGCGTCGCCCGCATCCGCCGGCGACATGGCCACGCCGATGGAGGCCGAAATGAAATACGCACGTTCACCGAGAACGAGCGGTTGCTCGAGATCGTGCAGAAGGCGGCGCGCCAGGGGCTCCACGGACTCCCGTGTGGTCTGCCCCGGCAGCACGACCACGAACTCGTCACCGCCCATCCGCCCGGCGAAGGCGCCGTCCGGCAGCGCGTCCGAGAGTCTGTCCGCGACCTCGACGAGCGCCTTGTCGCCGGCGGCGTGGCCGAGCGTGTCGTTGATGAGCTTGTAGCGGTCCAGATCGATGTACAGCAGCGCCAGCGGAGTTCCGGCCGCGAGCAGTGCATCCAGGCGTTCACCGACGAACGCGCGGTTGGGCAGCCGCGTGAGGGCGTCGTACTGGGAGGCCTGGCGCAGGCGGCGTTCGGCCTGGGTGCGGCGCAAGTAAAGTGAAAGCGCGCGAGACAACAGAGCAGCGAGTTCGCCCAGGAAGGTATCGCCTCGAAAGCCTTTCGGGGCCAGGAACAGCAGTGCGCTCATCACCTGGTTCTGTTCGTCGACGATCGGCGCCAGGAAGGCGGCGGCCGCGCCGAGTTCACGGATCCGCCAGCGCCGGGCGAACTCGCGCTCCAGCTCGGCCCGGGGCAGCCAGATGGCCTTGCCGTGCCGGAAGGCGCGCGCCTCGACCGTGACGTCGTCGATCGCCAGGGAGGCTTCCAGGCCCGCGACGGCCTGGTTGAAGGCGGCGGTACCCCAGTGCTCGCGGGCGCGCGCACCGCCGTTGTGACGCACGAGGTGAACGCCGCCGAGCCAGGACAGGCGCCCGCTGACCGTGATGATCACCGCGCTCACCACGCGTTCCGGATCCGATTGCTCGCGCATGATCGCGGCGATGTCGCCGTCGATCTCGAGCAGTGTCCTCTGCTGCCACTCCCGGGTGATGTCACGGCCCGTCCCGCGGTGTCCGAGAAAGTGGCCCTGCTCGTCGGTGATGGCCCGCGCGCTGAGGGCGAGATGGACGAGCTGTCCGGTGTCGTCCAGGCGACTGCACTCGAAGCCCTCGTAGGAATCGTGCGCTTCGTGCAGGGCCTGCAACCGTGCCCAGTCCGAGCGCAGCGGGTCGTTGGGTGCGTCGTCCCAGAGCGGGCGGCCGTGCCAGCGCCGCACCCAGGCACCGAGCACGGACTCGGCGCTCTCCGAAAGGTAGGTCAGACGATGGTTGGCATCCGTCTCCCAGACCCAGTCCGAGCCCAGTTGGGTGAGTTCACGGAACTTCGCCTCACTGGCCGCGAGTTCGCGCTGCATGGCACGCATGCCGCTGATGTCCTGCATCGTGCCCTGCAGGCGGAGATTCTCCGCGTTGTCGTTCGCCGCGACCGCACGCGCAATGCTGCGCACCCATCGTTCACTGCCGTCGGGCATGACGAGACGGTACTCGATGCGCGCCTGGCCGGCAGACTCGACGGCGTCCTGGTGCACGATCGCCCAGCGTTGCCGGTCCTGCGGATGGAGCATCTCGAGGAACGGCTCGAGATCCGGCCCGCGCGCCGCCTGGTCGAGCCCGAGCACGCGGCGCGCGCCGCGGCTGTAGGCCATGCGACCCGAAATCGGCTCGAGCGACCACAGGCCGAGCCCCGCCATCGTCTCGGCGGCTTCGTGGTGACCCAGCCGGCCCCGCAGGCGCTCGTCCTGGCGAAGCAGACGGCGATGACGGAGAAACCCCGCGATCAGGGCCACGGCGAGGACCAGCGCCAGCAACCAGGGCAGGACCGCGGACAGGCTGCCCGCGGAGGCGGCTCCGCTCGAGGGCAGCAGCCAGGCCAGTGCGCCGATCGCGAGAGCCGCGATCAGTGCCAGGCCGATGAACAGTCGGCGCCGGCCGTCATCGTCGGCCAGCCAGTCGGGCAGCGTTAACATGCGCGCATTATGAGGCTCTTCAACGTGCGGGTGCATCGATGACGCGGTCGAAGACTCCCGGTGCGGCGTCTGCGCACGGCGTGGCGCCCGCCGATCCCTGGGTGCTGCGCTGGCTGGCCGATCTGCCGGTGGGATCCAGGGTGCTCGACTTCGCCAGTGGCGCCGGTCGGCACGCCCGGGCCGCCGCGGACGCCGGCCACCGGGTCACGGCGATCGACCGCGACGCGGAGGCGCTGGCCGGGCTCGCCCGGACCGGGATCGAATGCATCTGTACCGATCTCGAGGCCGGTCCGTGGCCGTTCGCCGGGCGTGCCTTCGATGCCGTCGTGGTCACGAACTACCTGTTTCGTGCGCGCTTCGCGCTGCTGGCCGGAACGCTTGCGCCGGGGGGCCGCCTGGTGGCGGCCACGTTCGCCGCCGGGAACGCGGAGTTCGGGCGGCCGCGCAACCCCGATTTCCTGCTCGCACCCGGTGAATTGCTGCGGCGTGCCGCCGCCGCTGGCCTCATGGTGCTGGCTTACGAGCACGGTCTGCGCGCGGATCCGGCGCCCGCGGTGGTGCAGCGTGTGTGCGCGATCCGCCCGAAGGCGGGGCAGTCCTGGCCGGGCCAGCTGAAGGGTTGAAGTCCTTCGCCATAGCAGGTGCGGGTTACGGCTAGAATCAGCGTTTTAAGCGTTTCCAGCCAATTGCCATGATCCAGGGAAGCTTGGTCGCGATCGTCACGCCGATGCACGACGACGGTTCGCTCGACTACGACAGTTACCGCACACTGATCGACTGGCACATCGCCGAAGGCACGGACGCGATCGTCGCGGTGGGTACCACCGGCGAGTCGCCGACCGTCACACCGGCCGAGCACGTCGAACTCATCAGGGTTGCCGTCGAGCAGTGCGCGGGCCGGGTACCGGTCGTCGCGGGCACGGGCGGCAATGCGACGGCCGAGGCCATCGAGCTCACGCGAGAGGCCAAACGCGTGGGGGCCGACGCCACGCTGCAGGTCGTGCCGTACTACAACAAGCCCTCGCAGGACGGTCTTTACCGGCACTTCCGTGCGGTGGCCGAGGCGGTCGATCTGCCCGTCATCCTCTACAACGTTCCCGGTCGCACGGTCGCCGATCTCGCCAACGACACCACGTTGCGGCTGGCCGAGATTCCGAACGTGGTCGGCCTCAAGGACGCCACGGGCGACATGTCTCGAGCCGCGGATCTGCTCTCGCGCCTGCCGGCTGATTTCGCGGTCTACAGCGGTAACGACGATTCGGCGCTCGCGCTGATGGCGCTGGGTGGACACGGCGTGATCTCGGTGACGGCCAATGTCGTGCCGGGCGCGATGAGCCGCCTGTGCAAGGCGGCCTTGTCCGGAGACCTGGTGACCGCGCGCCGCATCAACAACGAGATCCTGCCGCTGCATCTGAACCTGTTCGTCGAAGCCAATCCCATTCCTGTCAAATGGGCGTTGCACCGTGCCGGCCGGATTCCCGCGGGTATCCGTCTGCCGATGACCGCGCTGGCCAAGCAGCATCACGAAGCAGTGCTGGCCGCGATGAAGGCTGCCGGCCTGACGACCGCCTGATCGTGAAACCATCGTCCGACTCGCGCGTGGTCGAAGACACGCGCACCCCCGCCGGTCCTTTGCGGCCGGTGAGTCAGTCGCGGTACCTGCAGAGGATCTTCGGCGTGCTCGCAGTCGCCGTGCTCCCCGTGCTGGCGGCCTGTACGTTCACCTCGTCCCCGGACGACGGCATCGACTACAAGTCGGCGACCGTGCGCCCTCCGCTGGACGTGCCGCCCGACCTGGTCAATCCGGCCCGCACCGACCGGGGCGGCCTGCTGGGTAGCGCCACGGACACCACGCTGTCCGAGTACGAACGGGAGCGCCAGGCGCGCACGGGAAGTCTGCAGGCCTCGGGAGTGCTTCCCCGGGTGCCGGTGGCCCGCATCGAACGCGAGGGACGCGAGCGCTGGCTCGTCGTCGACGAACCCCCGGAAGCGGTCTGGCCCGTCGTTCGCGAGTTCTGGCTCGACAACGGCTTTCTGATCGACAAGGAGTCTCCCAAGACCGGCATCATCGAGACCGACTGGGCGGAGAACCGGGCGAAGATTCCGACCGACTTCATTCGCAACACCCTCGGCCGCGTGCTCGATACGCTCTATTCGACGGGCGAGCGCGATCGTTTCCGGACCCGTCTGGACAGGGTGGACGGCGGCACGGAGATCACGATCTCACACCGCGGGATGGAAGAGGTCTACAGCGATGCCCTGAACGAACAGACACGCTGGCAGCCGCGACCGACCGATCCAGATCTCGAAGTCGAGTTCCTGCGCCGGCTCATGCTTCGCTTCGGGGCCGACGAAGAAGAGGCGCGCCTGCAGGCGGAGGCCGCGCGCGGCGAGACCAAGCGCGCGGTGGCCGAACTCGTGGGCAGTGGCACGAACGCGCAGCTGCAGGTGAACGAATCTTTCGAGCGCGCCTGGCGCCGGGTGGGGCTGGCGCTCGACCGGGGCGGGTTCGCCGTGGAGGACCGCGACCGGTCCGCCGGCATCTATTTCGTGCGCTACATCGATCCCGTGCTCGAGCAGAAGCGGCCCGGCTTCTTCGCGCGGGTGTTCGGCGGAGCGGACGATCTCGCGCCCACGCAGCGTTACCGGATCGTCTTCGCGCGCGGCGAGGCGCAAACCGACGTCGGCGTCCGGCTCGCGGACGGGGAGCCCGTTCCCGAACCGCTCGGCGAGACCGCCGAGCGGATGCTCAGGGTACTTGAAGAACAACTGAACGACTGACGACACGGCGTCGCAGGGGCCTTTCCGGCCCCGGCAGCGCCGCCCCCGGGCGCCGGATGGCCGGGGGGTCGTTGCCGTCATGCCGTCGTGCGCGTACGGCCGGGCGGCCTGGCCAGGACTGATCGGATGCGATTCGCCAGCATGGGCAGCGGCAGCGAGGGAAACGGCCTCGTGATCGCCAGCCATGACGGACTCCGCGAACGGCGGGTGTTGATCGACTGCGGGTTCGGCCCGCGTCGGGCCACCGAGCGTCTCGAAGCCCTGGGCGTGCCTCCGGAGTCCCTGAGTGCGATCCTAGTCACCCACGAGCACTCCGATCACATCGGCGGCGTATTCAAGCTCGCGCTACGACACGACCTGCCGGTATTCATCACGCACGGGACCTTGCACGCGGCGAGGGTGCCCGATGAGGCCCGCCCCCTGGTACGGCCCCTCTGCGCCGGTGACCGCTTCGAGGTCGAGGGGTTGCAGGTGCATGCCGTGCCCGTGCCGCACGACGCCCGCGAGCCCGTCCAGTTCATCATCGACGACGGGCGCTGCCGTCTGGGCGTGCTCACGGACCTGGGGCACGCATCACCGCTGGTGGAGCGGGCGTTCGCCGGGCTGGATGGACTGGTGCTGGAGTGCAATCACGATCCGGGCCTGCTGGCGGAGAACCCGCGTTACCCGCCGCACCTCAAGCGACGCATCGGCGGTCCGTTTGGCCATCTGGCTAACGCGGCGGCGGCTGAGTTGCTGGCCCGTCTCGACCCTGGCCGGCTCAAACGACTGGTGGCCGCGCATCTGTCCGCACACAACAACCGGCCGGAGCTGGCCCGGTCCGCGCTGGCCGGCGTGTTGAACTGCCGCGACGACGAGGTGGAAGTGGCGGATCAGGCCGGCGGGCTCGCCTG
>JAUIAI010000217.1 GCA_030425615.1 Gammaproteobacteria bacterium | reverse complement strand
CTACCAACTGAGCTACTTGGCCCCGGCTGGAGCACAGATCTGCGCTCCGGCACGACAACGCCGGCGAAAGACATCACCGGCGTCGGGACTGAGCATCATAGCACGAGTGCCCAACCTATAATGAAGCCGTGACTCAGATCCGAACCGACATCGCCGTGGTCGGGGCCGGCGTGGCCGGTCTGGCGGCGGCCTGCGCCCTGTCCGGGGCGGGGTTCAAGGTCGTGCTGGTTCATCGTGGCCCTGCGCCCGTGCGCGACGCGTACAAGGTGCCGGACGGCCCGTTCGATCGGCGCGTCTATGCGATCTCACCGGAGAGCGCCGGCCTGCTGGCGGATGTGGGCGCCTGGGACGCGCTTGCGGCGGGCCGGCTGGCCCCGGTCTACGACATGCGCGTCTATCCCCGTGCCGGCCTCGGCGTCGGCGATGCCGACGAGCTGCATCTTTCCGCATGGGAAGCGCACGCTGACGCGCTGGCCTGGATCATCGAGCAGGACAATCTTCAGCACGCGTTGTCGGTGTCGCTGCCGAAGAAGGTCCGCGAGGTCACCGCCGGGCTCGATGGCATCGACTGGACGGACGACGGTCGGGCCGTGATCGCGCGGCTGGACGACGGTTCCCGCGTACGCGCGTCCCTGCTGGTCGGCGCCGACGGGGCGTCTTCCGCGGTGCGGGCCCACGCCGGTATGCCGCGCGTGGGCGGGACTTACGACCACCATGCCATCGTGGCGCACCTTCGCACCGCGCGCGGCCATCGCGACACCGCCTGGCAGTGGTTCGGCGAGCACGGGGTGCTCGCGCTGCTGCCGCTGGCCGATTCGGCGCTCGATGCAGCGCACACGGCCGGGGCCTTCGCGGCCGTCGCCGGCGGGGCGGGGTCCTTCGTTTCCGAAGGAACCCACGGCCGCGCCGTCAGTCTGGTCTGGTCGACCGGGCCGGATCGCGCCGGTGCGCTCCTGGCGGACGGGGCGGAGGCGCTCTCGCGCTCGGTCCAGGCCGTCGTCGGCGATCTCCTCGGCGAGATGCGTGTGATCGGAGAGCCTGCCGCATTTCCGCTCGCGCGCCGGTGGGTGCCGGATCCCGTGGCCGAGCGCCTGGTGCTGGTGGGCGATGCCGCGCATCAGATGCATCCGCTGGCGGGGCAGGGCCTGAACGTGGGACTGGGAGACGTCGGCGATCTGGCGGCGGTGCTCGGGGAGGCCCGCGCGTCGTTTGCCGGGAGCGGCTTCGATCCCGGGCAGCCCCTGCTGCTTCGCCGCTATCGGCGGCGCCGGGCCGAGCCCGTTGCGGCGATGCTCACCGTCACCGACGGTCTCAAGGCCTTGTTCGGGCCACGCGCCGCCGGCGTTCCCGGACTTCCCCTGCGCCTGCTGCGTGACGCCGGCTGGCGGGCCTTTGCAAGGCAGGGGCTCCTGCGTCGACAAGTGCTACGCTACACGACACGCCAACCCTGAGGGCGGTGGTCATGCGGCGTCCCCGGGGGCCGCCTCCGCCCCGATCCACCGGAAGAATCCCCATGAACCGAGCCCATCACTGGCTTGCAGGCCTCGCTGCGATGCTCACGCTGGCCTGCGCCCCGCTCACCGCCACTGCCCAGACCCCCGTCGTCCAGGACGGCCAGCCGGCCACCACCCCCGTCCCCGGCGAACTCGAGGCCCGCATCAAGGCGCGGGTCCGCGACTGGACCGGTGGGCGCTTCGAGGTCGTCAGCGTCCGGGGGACGCCCATGGCGGATCTGCTCGAGATCCGCATCATGAACGATCTCTACTACGTCGACAGGGCGGGGCGCTACATCCTCATCGACGGCGAGATGGTCGACATGAACAGCAACCGCAATTTCACGCGCGAACGCATGGAAGAGGTGTTGGCCATCGATTTCTCGGACCTGCCGGTGGACAAGGCCGTGAAAATGGTCAACGGCGACGGCAAGCGCGTCCTGGCGCTGTTCGAGGACCCGAACTGCACCTATTGCCGCCGCCTTCGCGCCGATCTGATGCGCATCGACAATCTCACCGTCTACACGTTCCCCTTCCCCATCCTGGCCGCGAGTTCGGATGTCAAGTCGCGCAAGGCACTGTGCGACTCCGACCCGTCCGAGGCCTGGAACGATCTCATGCTGACCGGTACCGTGCCTGAGAACGACGGCAACTGCGAGTCGCCGATCGCGGAGTTCAAGGCGCTCGGCGAGCGTCTCGGCATTTCGGCCACGCCCACGATGTTCTTCCCGTCGGGGCGCCGTCTGCAGGGGTATGCGCCGCCGACACGCCTCGTCGAAGTGCTGGATCGGAACCAGAAAGCCGGCGGCTGAACCCGCTCCGCCGCTCGTAGAACGGCCGGGTCAGGGTCCGGGGCAGGGCCAGGGTCCGGGTCAGGGCCAGGGTCCGGGTCAGGCGGGCGGCAGTGCCCAGGCCAGCGGAAGACGGCCGGGCGGGCGATGTCCGCGGGGCCAGAGAAGCCAGAGCCGCAGCGGCTCGCGCAGACCGGACGCCAGTCGTTCGGCCTCCTCGTCGGAGCCCATGAACCAGTCCGCCCTGACCGGCCCGCGGATTGCACTGCCGGTGTCCTGGGCCAGCACCAGGCCGGGCGCCGGTGCGGGCGTGAGCGACGGTGGGACGGCGGCGCCGAACAACAGCGCGCCGCCCGGGATCCGGCCCAGATCCACGGCCACCGAGCCGCGCGCGGTCAGGGGGACACCCAGTGCGCCGGGCGGGCCGCCGTCGCGAGCGGGCAGGGCGCGAAAGTAGATGTAGCGCGGGTTCGTGAACATCACCGCATCGGCCTGAGCCGGATGGGTGCGCAGCCAGTCCTTGATCGACTGTGCCGAGACCTGCTCTCTCGTCATGTGCCCTTCCGAGACGAGCGTGCGGCCGATGGCGTGGTAGGGGTGGCCGTTGTTGCCCGCGTAACCCACCCGCATGACGGTGCCGTCGCGAAGTCGCACCCGGCCGGATCCCTGGATGTGCAGGAAGAAGGCTTCGACCGGGTCGTCCAGCCAGACGAGTTCGCGGCCCGCGAGGCCGGCCGCCTGCGGGTCCGATTCGATGCGTTCGCGGGTCGGCGGCGATCCCTGCACGGGCCCTTCCGGCGATGCGTAGAGCGCGGCCTGGCCCTCGTTCTGTCGCAGGCGACTGCCCGTGACGAGGGGTTCGTGGTAACCGGTCAGCAGCCCGACGCCGTCGCCCAGATCCGTCACCACCGGCCAGGCCGACAGCCGGCTGGCGAGCCAGGCGCGCAGGTGCGCACGGCCGTCTGCGCAGAATGCCCGCGCCGGCTCCTGAGACGGCGGCGCGCCTGGCCCGGACGTGGCCTCGCGCACGGGCGCGGTCACGGCGCAGCGTTGAGCGGCGCCCGCGGCCACCGCGGGCAGGGTCTCGCAGATCGTTCCGGGAAGTCCCCCGGCCCGGGTCGGCGTCGCGCACTGGCGTTGCAGCGCGGCGAGCATCGGGCCGGGATCGCTGATCTTCCATCCGGGCAGGGCCGACAGTGCCCGGGGGCCCGGCGTGACCCAGGTGGTCTCGCCGAACCGCAGCCCGGCACAGCCCGCCAGCAGCAGCGCGCTGCAGATCGCCGGCGCGAGCAGCCCCGCCCGGCGTGGCACCCGCCGCCCGCGTCGGCACGTTCCCGGCACCGCGGCTGTCCGCCGTCGGTTCGTCCGCCCGGCCGTCAGTGAAGCGTCCTGGGGGCCGCCAGCGTGAACGCCGGGATCTCGGCCTCGAACCGGTGCCCGTCCTCGGCCACGAAGAAGTAGGTGCCCCGCATCATGCCGACGGGCGTCGCGATCTGGCTGCCGCTCGTGTAGTCGAAATGCTCACCCGGCTGCAGCAGGGGCTGGTAGCCGACCACGCCCAGGCCCTTGACCTCGATGATCTTCCCGTTGTCGTCCTCGATCAGCCAGTGCCGGCTGATGAGCTGCGCGGCCACACGCCCCTCGTTGGCGATCCGCACCGAGTAGGCGAACGCGTAGAGGGGCGCGTCCGGGTCGGACTGTTCCGCCAGGTAGCGGGGCTCCACTGTGATCGCGATGCGGTAGTCGGCGTCGCGGCTGGTTTCTGTCATGTCGGTTCCCGCTCATACAATGGCGCGCATTATAGGAATCATGGGAGTCCGGGCATGCCTTCGGGGAATCCGAGTCGGCGTCAGCCTGCGGTCATCGCGCCGAGCATCCTGTCGGCCGATTTCGCTCGTCTGGGCGAGGAGGTGCGCCGTCTCGAAGCCGGCGGTGCCGACTGGGTGCATTTCGACGTCATGGACAACCATTACGTTCCGAACCTCACCATGGGGCCCATGTTCTGCGAGGCGTTGCGACCCCTGGTCAGGATCCCGCTCGACGTACACCTCATGGTCGAGAACCCGGATCCGTTGATCGAGGCCTTCGCCGACGCCGGTGCCGACATCCTGAGCGTGCATCCGGAATCCACGCGCCATCTGGACCGAACGCTGCAGCTCATCCGTGACCGTGGCTGCAGGGCCGGTGTCGTGCTCAACCCGGCCTCGCCGCTGAACTGGCTCGATCACGTGCTCGAGCGCGTCGATCTGGTGCTTCTCATGACCGTGAACCCGGGTTTCGGTGGCCAGTCCTTCATCGAGCCCATGCTGGACAAGGTGCGCGCCCTGCGAGACCGGCTCGATGCCCGGGCAGCGGCGGGCGGGTCGTCCATCCGTCTGCAGGTGGACGGCGGCGTCAATCCGTCCAACATCGGGCTCATCGCGGCCGCCGGCGCCGACACCTTCGTGGCCGGATCGGCCGTGTTCGGTTCGCCGGACCCGGACGGGGGTTACGCCGGCGTCATCGCCCGTCTGAAGGCCTCGGCCGGCGTGACCCACCAGGCCTGATCACCCCCATGAACGATTCCGCAGGGCGGCCGCGACCGCGTCTCGACGGCGCCCGGGTGCGCGCCATACTGCTCGACCTCGACGGCACGCTGCTGGACACGGTGGCGGATCTCGCGGCGGCGGCCAATGCCGTGCGCGGTGATTTCGGCCTCGCGCCCCTGTCGGTGGACCGCCTCGGGACCTTCGTCGGCAAGGGCGCGGACAAGCTCGTGCATCGCGCCCTGAGCGATGATCCGGACGGAGACGCGGGCGAGCGCTTCGCGGCGGCCCGGCAGGCCTTCGATCGGCACTACCGGCGTGAGAACGGGCGCTCGGCCGCGCTCTTTCCCGGGGTGGCCGAAGGCCTCGAGCGTTTTCGTCGCCGCCGCCTCGCGCTGGGCTGCGTGACGAACAAGCCCATCGCCTTCAGCGAGCAGTTGCTCGCCGCCACAGGTCTGTCCGGCTATTTCGGAACGGTGATCGGGGGCGACTCGCTGCCGCGTCGCAAGCCCGACCCGCTTCCCCTGCTCGAGGCTGCCCGCCGTCTGGGCTTCGGGGCCGGCGACTGCCTCATGGTCGGGGACTCCGCGAACGATGCGCGCGCCGCGCGCGCCGCAGGCATGCCGGTACTGATCCTGCCCTATGGCTACAACGAGGGCGAGCCGGTGGACGGGATCGATTGCGATGGTATAGTCGCGTCTCTGATCGAGATAGACGCTTTGCTCGAATGATTCGCATGGATGTCAACCGGGAGATCTGGCGCGCGGTGCCGAGATGGCGGCGCGCCTTGTGCTGGCGCGGCTGAACGCCCCGCCCC
>JAUIAI010000216.1 GCA_030425615.1 Gammaproteobacteria bacterium | reverse complement strand
TAATAGGACATGCGCGCCGGCCCGCACACCCCCGAGCTCACGTATGCACGGTCGAAGCGCATGCCGCGTGCCGCCAGACGATCGATGTTCGGCGTCGGCACGGGGCCGCCATAGCAGGAGAGATAGTCGGCCCGCAACTGATCGCACATGATGAACAGGCAGTTTCGGGTGGAAGGCGCGGACGATGTTTCGGTCATGGGGTGGGGGTTCAGATGCGGGGTCCGGAGAACGGCCGCGCCATGGGGCCGATGGAATCGAGATCGAATTCGAGCAGGGTCGGGCGCGCGCGCTGCGCGAACACCTTGCGCAGTCGCCCAGCCAGTCCGTCGAGCGTGTCGATGCGGTGATAGGCGTAGCCATGAGCCTGCGCGATCGCGTCGAACGCCGGCGTGTGCAGATCGGAGTAGATGCGCCGCCCGTCGAACTGGGCGTCCGCAAGATTGCGCAGGATGCCGTAGCCGCGGTCGTTCATCACCAGCAGCACGAGCCCCGTGTCTTCCTGAACGGCCGTGGGCAGTTCGGCCGCGTTCAGCATCAGGCCGCCATCGCCCACCAGCGCGAGGGTCAGACGCTCGGGTCGGGCCACCGCCGCGCCGATCGCCATGGAAAGCGCCTGGCCGATACCGCCGCCCGCCGCGTGCGCCGAGCGGCCGGCCTCGCGCAGGCGAAACAGCCGCGCGCCCCAGGTGCCGTTGGCGATCGTGACGTCGCGGACCCAGTTGACGTCGTCACCGGCGGCTGCCTGCAGTGCGTCGCATATGGCGGCGTGGGGGCCCAGGTTCTCGCGCATCGTGGCTTCAGCGCGGGCGCGCGCCTGCGCCAGTGCGGCATGATGGCCGGGATCCGGCTGCAGGCGTCCCTCGAGCCGGTCGGCGAGCCGCTCGAGCGCGAGCCGCGCGTCCCCCTGCGCGAACACGGCGTTCGGATATCCGCGTCCGTCGGCCATCGGATCGGCATCGATGCGCAGCAGCGGGGTGGGCAGCGCCAGGGTCTGACGAGCCGTCTCCGGTACGCGCAGGCGCGATCCGACGACCAGCATCGCGTCGCATTCGGCGTAGAAAGCGGCGGCCGCCGGCTGCACGTTGAACGCGCCGAGCGAGCGCGGGTCGTTCTCGTCGATCACGCCGCGGCCCTGGATCGTCGTGACCAGACCGAAGCCCATGTCGAGCAGACGTGCCACCGCGGCGCCGGCATGGCGTGCGCCGCCGCCGCACCAGAGCATGGGCCGACGGGCGCCCGCAAGGTGCTCGGCGATGGCGTCGATGGCCGCTTCGTCCGGCGCCAGCGGCGCGGGGCGGGCGATGGCCAGGCTGGCGGGCCACGAAGAGATCTCGGCCTGCTGGACGTCGATCGGGATCTCCACACTGACCGGCCCGCAGGGCGGAGTCAGCGCGCACCGCAGCGCCTCGCGCAGCACGCCCGCGGCAGTATCGGCCGACCAGATCCGGAATGCGCGCTTGCCCGCGGCCTCGAGCATGCCGAGCTGGTCCTTGGCCTCGTGCACGTCGGAAAGACCGCGGTCGAGATACGCGGCGTTGACCTGACCGGTGAGGTGCAGCAGCGGCGTGCCGGCCGTCTGTGCCTCGATGAGCGCGCCGCAGGCATTGCCCGCGCCCGCCCCCGTGCTGGTGAACGCGACCGCGGGGACTCCCGAGACCCGCGCATGCGCATCGGCCATGTTCACCGCGCCCGCTTCGCCGCGCGCGCAGACGTAGCGCACCCTGCCCGCGCGCGAGAGCGCGTCCAGCAATGGCAGGTTGTGCACCGAGATCACCCCGTAGGCGGTGTCGATGCCGTTGGCCCCGAGGAATGCCGCGACCAGATCGCCGACCGTTCGTTTCATGCCATCTCCTCGGCCGTGTCCACGGTCTCGGGCGCCGCCGCGGCCTGCGCCAGGTCGAGGAATCGCCGGCTTGCGACCGCGAAATCCGGCGCGTTCGTGAGGACCCCCACGTAGCGGTCAGGGCGCAGGACCGCCACCTGGCAGCCACGACCCTCGAACCAGAAGCTCAGGGCGTTCTCGATGTCCTGCACCACCACCGTGCCGGTGTCGCAGGTCTGGGTGACGCCGGGCGAGACAGCGCTGCGGGCCCGCACGACCATCAGGCTGCGCGCTCCCATGCGGCGCCAGCGCTCGCGCTCCGGCGGCGACAGCAGCGCGAGCGGGTCGGTCTTCCAGCCGACGAGCGCGAACCAGGGCCCGCAGGCGTCGTCGAGCCTGCGTGTCTCGCCGTCCGGCAGCTCCACGTTCGGCTGGATCATCATGCGACCCACGGCCTGGCCGGCCGGACCCGCGCCCGACACCACGAGCCCGCTGGGGTCGTAACGTGGCATCGGCTTGAAGCGGAACTGGAGCACGTAGTCGCGTACGGCGGGGATCATGTGCATCGACAGCAGCAGTCGGTCACGCAGCCAGGCCAGTGCGCGGTTGCGGATGGAGAAGATCGCGCCGACCTGGTCGGCGAGGTCGATCATGGCCTTCGCGTGCGCGTGCCGCTCCCGCGTGTAGGTGTCGAGCACCGAAGGGTCGAGCTGCCCGCGCACGACGCCGGCGACCTTCCAGGTCAGGTTGCCCACGTCCCGAAAGCCGGCGTTCAGTCCCTGTCCGATCCAGGGTGGGGTGAGATGCGCCGCATCGCCCACCAGGAAGACCCGTCCCTTGCGGAAGTCGCGTGCGACACGGGAGTGGTGCGTGTAGACCCGCGCGCGGATGATGTTCAGCGCGGCGGGGTCGGGCACGTGCGGGGCGAGCAGTTGCTGGACCTTCTCGGGGCGCAGCATCTGTTCGTCGTCCTCGCCGGGGAACAGCATGAACTCCCAGCGGCGCAGCCCGTAGGGCAGGCGCGCGCAGACATAGGGGCGGGCGGGATCGCAGTGCAGTGCAGTGGACGCGGCATCGAGCGGGTCGTTGTCGCACTCGATGACCACCCACTTGGCGGCATGGGTGGTGCCCTCGAGCGGAATCTTCAGGAGCTGGTCGCGTACCGTGCTGCGTCCGCCGTCGGCGCCGATGACGTAGTCCGCGCGCAGGCTGCCGCTGCGCCCGTCAGTGGCCTTCCAGTCCAACCGCACGCCGTGCCCGTCCTGCTCGAGGCCGACCACCTCGTGACCCACCCGCAACTGTACCGACTCGAACCGGTCGAGCCCCGCGCGCAGAGTCGCCTCGGACAGCGGCTGCGAGAAAATGTTGCGTCGCGGCCAGCCGAACTCGCGTGTGGTGGGCAGGATATCGGCGAAGCTGCGGCCGCTGGCCGTGAACATCCGCATGGGCTGGTTGGAGATCATGTCGCGCAGCAGCGTCTCGGCCAGGCCCGCGCCCTGCAGCAGCCGCAGAGCCTCGTCGTCGAGGCCGACGGCACGCGGATAGTCGAGGATGGTTTCGCTGCGTTCGAGCACCACCGCAGGCACGCCGTAGACGCCCAGCAGGTTCGCCGTGGTGATCCCGGCCGGGCCGCCGCCGACGATCGCCACCGGGATGCTCTCGTTCGCCTCGGTCATCGCTTGCTTCTCGTCTCGGTGCCTGTGGGCCGCGGTCAACGGCGCGGACCTCAGGTACCCGCCTGCGCGGTCAGGAAGCGCCTGAGCGCCTGGTTGAAGAACTCCGGCGCGTCGTCGTGCACATAGTGCCCTGCGCCGGGAACGTCCACCCGCTCCAGCCGCGGGCAGCGCTGCTGCATCGCCGTGGCGATTTCGTCGGTGACGAAGTCGGAATCCGCGCCGTGCAGCAGCAGGATCGGGCACTGCACGGCCAGGAGATGCGGCCAGAGATCGATGGGCGGGATGTTCAGCCGCGCTTGCGCGATGCCTTCCTGGTCGTGACACCAGACGATGCGTCCGGGGGCTTCTTCACGCAGCGAATGGCGCACGCGCGAGGCGATCGCCTCCTCGGTCACGCCGGGACGGATGCTGCGCCAGAACCGGGCTGCTTCGTCCCAGCTCTGAAACGATGCCGGAGTGCGCGCCATCTCGGCGCGGATACGCGCGCCGCCGGCACTGCCCGCGGAAGCGCCCGGGCCCATGTCCTCGATCGCGAGGCTGATGACCCGCTCAGCGGCGCGCGCCGCGTACACGATTGCGTTGGCGCCGCCCATCGAATGGCCGAGCAGATGGAAGCGCTCCAGTCCTAGCGCGTCCACCCAGGCGCCCACGTCGTCGACATAGGTGAGCGTTTCGTAGCGGCGCTGCGGATCCCAGTCGGAGCGGCCGCGGCCGCGCTGATCCAGCGCGATCACCCGCCAGCCCCCGCCGAGCGCGCCGGCCACGCCGGCGAACGTCTGCGCATAGCTGCGCAGGCCGTGCAGCGCGACCAGCACCGGCGCGTCGGCCGGACCCCATTCGACATGGTGCAGGCGCAGACCGTTGATCTCGGTGGTGGCCTCACGCGTGACCGGTGGCTCCTGAATGCTCATCCCGGGCTCCTCGTCGGCGACGCAACCATCAGCGCAGTCCGTCCTCGCCACGCACGTCGGCCGCCTGCAGACCGCCGAGCCGCGCATGCAGACGGCCGCGCGACGCGCCTGCGAACGCGATCACGATCTCGTCGGGTGCCGGGGCGTCGGGGAAGCTGACCGTGACCGTGTCGTAGTGCGCGCGAACGTACAACGCGTCTTTGTGCGCGAGCGGAATGTCCAGCGTGTCGCCCGGTCCGCCGCGCTTGCCGCTCGAGGGAATCCAGGCCTTCGCGCCGCCGACGGCCTCGCGGACCGGATCCGCGAAGTGGGTGGTCAGCAGCATGTTGCCGTGCTCGTACTCGCCGCGGGCGCCCACGAGGCAGGCCTTGCCATAGCCACGTACCGGTGTGCCGTCCATCGCGTCCACGAGTCGTCGGCCGAATTCGACGCCCAGCTCGCGCGCGGCTTCCGCCCATCGGGACAGATCCTCGACATGGCGGCCTGCGCACGGGTTGTGAATGGCGGCGGCCACCACCACGCGAACCAACGGCTCGCCGTCGGCCGGCAGACCGAACTCGGTGGCCAGCGTCTCGTCGCGCTGCACGTACCACTTGCGCACGTGGAAGATCCCGACATTCGGGGCATGGGTGTCAGTCATCGAGAGGCTCCAGATCGATGGGAATGCTCGGGGCGTGATGCTCGTGGAAGATGCGCTTGCCTTCCTCGTCGTCGTGCACGGTCTCGCAGAAGAATTCGAAGCGGTGGCCGTCGGGATCCGTGAAGTAGACGCCGATCCCCACCTTGTGGTCGGTGGTCTTGACCACCGGCACGCCACGCGCGAGCAGCATGGCGTAGAGCCTGCGCAACTCGTCCAGATCGCCTTCGATCTCCAGTCCGTAGTGCTGCAGGTTGATGCTGCCCTGGTCGTGCGGCTCGGGGGCGCGGATCAGCGCGATGTCGTGGTGCTTGGTGCCGAACGACATGAACACCCACTCCGCACCCCGGGCCGTCTCCTGCATGCCCAGCACGTCCTCGTACCAGCGACACGAGGCGAAGGGATCGCGCACGAACAGGGCGATGTGCGTGCGGCGGATGCGCGGGCGGCGCCTCGCGTGCGGGGAGGGGCGCGGTGCGGCGGCGGTGGATTCGGCCATGGGGTGCTCCCGGTTACGGTCTCCGATGCGGTGGGCGGCGGCTCAGCGTCCGACGTCGGACGTGTTGCCCACCGTGCGTGCGTGGGCGGTGACCGGTG
>JAUIAI010000215.1 GCA_030425615.1 Gammaproteobacteria bacterium | reverse complement strand
TGGGCTTGATGGTGGTTGCAGGGGCAGTGAAGGCCGGGGCATCGCCGCTCATATCGATCTCGACGATGCCGACGCCGCATTCCTGTTTGATGAGCATAGGATCTTTAGGTGTGCCGCCAGATTTCAGCCATGCGATGCAACTGCCCAAGGTGGGATGACCGGCAAAGGGCATTTCCCGCACTGGTGTGAAAATGCGGACCTTGTAATCGGCCTCTTCATTTGTCGGTTGCATCAGGAAGGTTGTCTCGGCCAGATTGGTCCAGCGGGCAAAGGTCTGCATTTGCTCGTCGCTCAGCCCATCGCCATCGACCACAACGGCCAAGGGCAGCCGGCGCCTTCGCATGTCGGCCATGATGGAGACAAGGTCGAGACTCTCCGGCACGGCCAAGACGTCGCGCATCACCGCGGCGATGAAGGGAACGATCATCAGCGAGAGCACCAGGCCGGCCGTGAGCAGACCCACGCCGAGCGGCGGCCCCGAGAACAGCGGCAGGCCCGTGGCGCCGAGCAGCGGCTGCACATAGGTCTGCAGCAGCGGCGCGAGCATGAACAGGCCCCAGATGCCGTAGATGATCGACGGCACCCCGGCCAGCAGTTCGATCGCCGTACCCAGCGGACGGCGCAGCCACAGCGGGCAGGTTTCGGTGAGGAAGATCGCGATACCGCAACTCAGCGGCACCGCCAGCACGAGCGCGATCGCCGAACTCACCAGCGTGCCGTAGATGGCGATGAGCGCACCGTATTCGTCGTCTGAGGGACTCCAGACGTTCGAGATCAGGAACGCCCCGCCGAACTCTTCGATCGCCGGCCACGCCTCGCGAAACAGCGCCACCATGATGCCCGCGAGCACGAGCAGCACGAACGTCGCGAAGGACAGAAGCGTCCAGACGAAGACCCTGTCCTGCCACGCGAACCGGCGGATCCGCGCGAGGCGCCAGTCCTCGTCGAGCCGGCCCGGACCGACGTTCGGGACCTGGCTCACGGGATCAGCGGCTTGCCATCGGCATCGACGACGCGCTTCCAGGAGTCGCGCACCTGGGAGACGGTGGAGTCCGGCAGCGGCACGTAGTCGAGAGCCAGCGCGGCCTTGTCACCGGCGTCGAATGCCCAGCTGAAGAAGCGCAACGCCTCGGCCACCCGGGCAGCGTCCTCGGGCTTTTCGTGTACCAGGATGAAACTCGCCGCCGTGATCGGCCAGGCGCCGTCCGCGCCCTGGTTGTTCAGACTGATGCCGAAGCCCGGCTCGCTCGTCCAGTCGGCGCCGTCCGCCGCTGCGGCAAAGGACTCGGCACTGGGCTGCACCGTCTTGCCCGCGGCATTGACCATCGCGACGTGCGCCATCTGGTTCTGCTTGGCATAGGCGTACTCGACGTAGCCGATCGAGTTCTTGAGCTTGGTGACATTGGCCGCCACGCCGGCGTTGCCCTTGCCGCCGATTCCCGTGGGCCAGTTCACCGTCTTGCCGTCGCCGACGGCCTTCTCGAACGCCGGGTCGACCGCCGAGCAATAGCCGGTGAACACGGCCGTCGTGCCCGAGGAGTCCGACCGGTAGACCACCGTGATGGGGGCGTCGGGCAGAGACACCCCCGGGTTGAGCCCGGCAATGCGCTCGTCGTTCCACTTCTGGATGTCACCCTTGAAGATGGCCGCCACGACCGGCCCGGACAGCACCAGTTCGCCGGGCTGCGTCCCGATGTTGACCACCAGCACCACGCCGCCGATGATGGCCGGGAACTGCACGAGACCGCCCCGCTCGAGCTGACGCGCGTTCAGGGGATCGTCGGTGGCGCCGAAATCCACCGTGCGCACCTTGATCTGCTTGATGCCCCCGCCGGAGCCGATCGCCTGGTAGTTCATCTGGTGGCCCGTCTCGGCGTGGTAGTCCTCGGCCCACTTGGCGTAGATGGGCGCCGGGAACGTGGCGGCGGCCAGGGGAACGAGTGACGCGGCGCCGATCAGGGCCACGCGGCGAAGGATTGAGAGCATGCTGGACTCCTGCCGGCCGCACGGGTTTCGACGGCCGGAATGCATGGGTTTCGACGGCCGGGCGACTCGGCAGCCTTCGCTCCGGCCCGCGGTCCACGACCCGCTGTAGACAGGCCTTCCGGAATTGTCACATACCATTCGGCCTCCCTCCCACCGGAGGGGCCCAACCCAATCGACGTGGAGGCAGAAGATGAGCATTTTCGAGTTGCGTACCTATGACGTGGTGGTCGGCAAGATGGGCGAGGTCGGCCGGCTCTACGAGAGCGAGGGCTATCCCGCCCTCCAGGCCGGGGGGTTCGACAAGCACCTCGTCGGCTACTTCACGGGCGACATCGGTGGCATGAACCAGCTGATCCACCTCTGGAAGTTCGCGGACGACAACGAACGGCGGGCTCACTGGAACCGGCTCTTCTCGGACGACGCGTTCATGGCCTTCGCAGCCAAGCTGCGCCCGATGCTGCGCGCTCAGAACAACAAGCTGATGCTCTCCGCGCCCTGGGGCCCGGGCCTCTGAGGCGCGGCCTTCGGGACACGACGCCGGGTCGTGTCCCGAACACCGGGCCGGTCATGCGCCGGCAGCAGCCCCGGTGTCGACCGCCCGGTACCAGAGCACGCCTTCTTCGTCCGGTTCGGCGGTCGCCAGACCGCGATGACGAAGGTGGTTCAGGTGGGCGAGCGCCTCCCCGGTGGCCATGCCGAGCAGACCGGAGCTGCCCTCGATGCGGCGCGCGAACAGCGCGCCGAACACGTCGATGACCCGCTTCGGTTCCGCCAGCGTGCGCGTCAGCCGCTCCAGCGAGACCCGGTGGCCGCGCTGGAGCGCGTCCAGCCGGGCGTGCAGTCCCCGAAAGGGCGCGTTGTGCGCGGGCAGCACGAGAACGCCGTCGTCGACCGAATCGCGAACCTTCTCCAGCGACTCCATCCAGTCGCCCAGCGGGTCGGCATCGGGTTCTGTGGGAAAGACGGACACATTGGACGAGATGCGCGGCAGGACCTGATCGCCGGAGATGAGCAGGCCGAGGGCATCGCAGGCGAGGCAGGCATGCTCGGGCGAATGCCCCATGCCGACAATCACCCGCCAGTCGTGATCGCCGATCCGCAGGACGTCGCCGTCGACCAGCCGGCGGTAGCTGTCCGGGAGCTGGTAGACGTGGCGGCCGAACCCGCCGAAGCGCGTGCGATAGGTCTCGAGCGCGTCGGCGTCCCAGCCGGCGCGACGGTAGAAATCCACGCCGTCGGGCGGTGCCTCCCGGCCCGTGTCGGCGACCAGCACCCGGCAGGTGAGATATTCGAGCCGGGTCATCCAGAGCCGGCATCCATAGCGACGGGTGAGCCAGCCGGCCATTCCGACATGGTCCGGATGCATGTGGGTGACCACGACGCGGGTCACCGGCGCGCCGCCGAACGGACCGCGAAGCAGGGACTGCCAGGCCGCCACGGTCTCGGGCGTCTGCACACCGGTATCGACGATGGTCCAGCCGTCGCCGTCGCGGATCCCCCAGAGATTGATGTGATCGAGCGCGAACGGCAGCGGCATGCGGATCCAGACCACGCCGTCGGCGACTTCGAGCACCTGGCCGGCCGGCGGCGGGGACTCGAACGGGTAGACCAGGCCATGCCTGTCGGTTTCGGCACTCACGATGGCGCTCCAGGAGGGAATGTCGGCAGTGTTGCGAATGTGACGCGTTGCGCCTCGCCGGCCGTGTGCGGCGGCCGTCGGGGTTGTCCGCCCGCCGACGTTGGGTACTATCCGTGAGGCCACTTCCGACCCCGACCCGGATCAGACGATGATAGCCGAGCCCTCCACCGATCGTGAACTCATCCACCGTGGCCCGGCCCGGTCCCGAAGCTTCCGGCCCGGCCCGGCGTGGACAAGCGGCCCGCGGGCCGTGACGCTCGCCCTCTGCCTGTCCCTGCTGGCGGCATGTGGCGGCGGCGGTGCCGGCGGCGGGCCGGGTCCTACGACCGGCGGCAGTGCGTCCGACCCGGTGCCGGCGTCCGCGACCAAGACACTGGCGGTGAGCGAGGACGAGGCGCGTGCGCTGGCGGGCGCGGTGCTCGGGGCCGACGGCGATCTCGCCTCGGCCAACGAAAGCTTTAAGCGGGTCAACAACGGCGGTCTCTCGCTGGTCGCCCCGACGGCCGCCGGCTCCGGGGGCCTGGCCGCCGGGCCGGCGCTCAAGACCGTGCTGGGGACCGTCTCCGGAATCGCGAAGGGGGTGAACTCGGTGGCCTGCTCCGACGTCTACCCGGTGGGGGACGCGTTCGAGGGCAACGACGACCTCATCACCGGCTGCACCGGTTCGATCACGCTGGTGACTCCGGAGGGCGTGTCGCCGGGTGGCGATTCCCTGCCGACCGGCACGCGGCTGACGATCAGCTACACGAATCTCACGGTCACGGCCACGCGGACCGGCCTGTTCAGCCTCAACGGCACGGTGAGTCTGGTCGTGACGGAGACCCTGGTCACGTCCGGCGGTTCGGTGACGGGCGGGCTGCGCATCGAAGCCGAGAACCTGTCGGGCATCGAAGGCGGTGAGAGCTTCGGCCCCGAGAACTTCACGCTCGAAATGACCTTCTCCCAGGGCGGTGTCAGCCTGCTGATCGACGGCGAGCGCATCTCCAACCTGCAGACCGAGTTCACCGACGATCAGAACTTCACCGTCTCCGGCGGCAGCGCCGTCACCGGCGTGGGAACGGACGGCTACGTGGGAATCAGCTTCGGCTCCTGGCAGGTGATCGGCGGTATCCCGCAGCCCGGTTCCAGCCTGACCATCACGGGCGCGGGCGGCGGCACCGCCACCCTCCTGGTGACCGCGGCCGACGCGGGCACCGCCACGTTCAGCGTCCAGATCGACGCGGCCGGCGCCTCCGGCACCTATGTCGTCGTCGCGAGCTTCGTCGGCGATCAGGTGACGATCCTCTGAGAACCGGCTGCCGCGGTGAGCCGGCTCCGGCCGCCGTGATTCCTGCCTGACGCGGGGCGCGCCTCCGCGCCGACGCACCAGAGCAGATCGAATAACGCCCCATTATGGGGCGCCCAAGCCGTTCCTAGCCGGGCGCCTGGCCCCGGCGCCGCCCCGGGCGGCGATCACGCCTGACTGGCACGGCGCTTGCGACTGACCATGGATCGCCGGCGCGCGCCCCTTGTGCCGGCCCGTCCCTGGCCAGCCATGTCCGCAACGCCCGTCCCGCCCCCCTGGGCACTCACCGCCGACCGACTCGCGCAGCACCTGGGTCGCTGGATCGACCGGGCCTGCATCGTCCTGCTCGCGCTGCTGGTCCTCGATGTCTGGTTCGGCGTGCTCGTGCGCTACGCGGTGCCGCTGCCGTTCACATTCATGGAAGAGGCGGCGCGCTACCTGATGATCTGGCTCGCGCTGCTGGCGGCAGCGGCCTGCATCGTGCGGCGCGAGCACATCGGCGTGCAGTTCCTCTTCACCGCCCTGCCCCACGGCGCCCAGCGCCTGCTGCTGGGCTTCATCGATGCGCTGTCGTTCGCGTTCTTCCTGTTCCTGTTCCTTTACGGCATCGGGCTCGTCGGCCGTGGCACCACCCGTCTGACGATGATCTACGGCATGAGCAAGGCGCTGCCCTTCGCGGCGGTCCCGGCATTCGCCGGGCTGGCCGCGGTGCTCATGCTGCTGGTGGCCGTGCGCGATCAGGGCCGTCTGGGCGCGGG
>JAUIAI010000214.1 GCA_030425615.1 Gammaproteobacteria bacterium | reverse complement strand
CATTGGCGGGCTGGCCGTGGGCGAGACCGAGGTCGAGCGCAACGCCATGCTCGACCATACCTGCCCGCAGCTGCCCGCCGACCGGCCGCGCTACCTGATGGGCGTGGGACGACCGGAGGACCTGGTGGAGGCGGTGGCGCGGGGCGTGGACATGTTCGACTGCGTGATGCCCACCCGCAACGCCCGTAACGGCTGGCTGTTCACGCGCCACGGCGACATCAAGATCCGCAATGCCCGCTACCGGGACGACACCCGCCCCCTGGACGCCCGGTGCCCCTGCCACACCTGCGCGACGTTCTCGCGTGCCTATCTGCACCATCTGCAGAAGGTGAACGAGATGCTCGGAGCGCACCTGGCCACGGTGCACAACCTTACGTATTACCTCGGGCTGATGCAGGAGATGCGCGAAGCGATCCTGGCCGGGGATTTCACGGCGTTCACGGCCCGTTTCCACGCCGACCGGGCAGCCGGCACGGACTAGCGCGGACTCACCGTTCGCGGGCTATACTAGAAGGTTATCAAGGAGAAAAACCGTGTTCATTTCAAACGCTTACGCTCAAGGCGCCGGCGCGGCGCCCGGTGGAGAGTGGATCGGCTTCCTGCCGATCATCCTCATGTTCGTGGTGCTGTACTTCCTGATGATCCGTCCGCAGATGAAGCGGGCCAAGGAGCACCGGGAGATGGTCGAGGCACTCAAGAAGGGCGACGAGGTGGTCACCAGCGGCGGCATGGCCGGGCGTATCACCAAGGTCGGTGAGCAGTATCTGACCGTAGAGGTCGGGCGCATGGGTGGCAAGGAGGGTTCCCAGCCCGTCGAGGTCAAGATGCAGAAGGCCGCGGTGCAGACCCTGCTGCCCAACGGAACGCTCAAGGACATCTGAGTCCGGGCCCGGCGCGGTTCCGGGCCGAACCCTCCGGGCGCCACGCGTCCGCCTCCCCCGCCACACGACCGCCGCACGGCTTCCGTCATGAACCGATACCCGATCTGGAAATACCTGGTGATGATCGTCACCCTGGTCTTCGGGCTGCTGTACACGCTGCCCAATTTCTTCGGGGAGGCGCCGGCGGTCCAGGCTTCGAGTGGCAAGACCACGTTCAAGATCGGCCCTGAGACCCTGGCCGAGGTCGAGGCGGTGGTCCGGGACGCGGGCCTGACCCCCACCGGTCTCTACGAGGACGCGAATTCGGTCAAGGTGCGGTTCGCCACCACCGACGACCAGCTCAAGGCCAAGGACGCGCTGGCGGCGCGCCTCAATCCGGAGCCCGACCCGGCCGACCACCGCTACATCGTGGCGCTGAACCTGCTGTCGAACTCGCCGGACTGGCTCACCAGCGTGCGCGCGCTGCCGATGTACCTCGGTCTCGATCTGCGCGGCGGTGTCCACTTCCTGATGCAGGTCGACATGGAGACCGCGCTGCTCAAGCGCCTGGAGACCACCGCCAGCGACATCCGCACGCTCATGCGCGAGCGGCGCATCCGCCACCGCGGCATCGACCGCGTGAACGACGAGCTGGTGGTGAGGTTCACCGACCAGGCCACCGCGGACGAAGCGCTGGACGTCATTCGCGGCAACCTGCAGGATCTCGAGCTCACCAGCAGCGACAGCGACGGCCGGCCCGTCCTGCTCGCACGCTTCTCCGAAGACGCCGAGACCCGCATCAAGGAGAGCGCGCTCACCCAGAACATCACCACGCTCAGCAACCGGGTCAACGAACTCGGTGTGGCCGAGCCCGTGATCCAGCGGCAGGGCGAGGATCGGGTGGTGGTCCAGCTGCCGGGCGTGCAGGACACCGCCAAGGCCAAGGACATCCTGGGCCGCACCGCCACGCTGGAAGTGCGCATGGTGTGCGAGGAGCCCGACGAACTGGCCGCGCTCGCGGCCGGCACGGTTCCGCTCGGCTGCGAACGCTACAACGACCGCGAAGGCCGGCCGCTCCTGGTGCGCAAGCAGATCGTGCTCACCGGCGAGAACCTGAACGATGCACAGGCCGGGTTCGACGGACAGACGCAGGAGCCCGCGGTGCACCTGACCCTCGACGGCAAGGGAACGCGGATCTTCCGGGACGTCACCCGCCGCAACGTCGGCAAGCGCATGGCGATCCTGCTGTTCGAGAAGGGCCGCGGGGAGGTCGTCACCGCGCCCGTGATCCGCACGGAGATCGGCGGCGGAAGGGTCCAGATCTCGGGCGCCATGACTACGGTGGAGGCGAGCGACATCGCGCTACTGCTGCGCGCCGGCTCGCTCGCCGCCCCGATGGAGATCATCGAGGAGCGCACCATCGGCCCCAGCCTGGGTGCGGAGAACATCGAGAAGGGCTTCAACAGCGTGCTCTGGGGATTCGTGGCGCTGACGATCTTCATCGTCGTCTACTACGCACTGTTCGGGCTGTTCTCCACCGTGGCCCTGGCGTTCAACCTGCTGCTGCTGATCGCCATCCTGTCCACGCTGCAGGCCACGCTGACCCTGCCCGGCATTGCCGCCATCGCGCTCACGCTCGGCATGGCCATCGACGCCAACGTGCTCATCAACGAACGCATCCGCGAGGAACTGCGCAACGGGTCAACGCCGCAGGCAGCGATCACCGAGGGCTACGAACGCGCCTGGGGCACCATTCTTGACTCCAACATCACCACGCTGATCGCGGGTGTGGCGCTGCTGGCGTTCGGCTCGGGCCCGGTCAGAGGATTCGCCGTCGTGCATTGCATCGGCATCCTGACCTCGATGTTCTCAGCGGTCTTCTTCTCGCGCGGGCTGGTCAACCTCTGGTACGGCCGCCAGAAGAAGGTCGGCAAGCTCGCCATCGGCAAGGTCTTCCGGGGAGACGAGAAGGCGGGCGCGATGGCGGACTGAACCGCCGTCGCCCCACCATCCACCCGCTGATCGTCCGCCCTTTTCACCTCAGGCTGCCCCATGGATTTCTTTCGTGTCAGACGCACCATTCCGTTCATGCGGTATGCGGTGCCGGCAAACATCCTGTCCGTATCTCTGTTCGTGCTGGCGGTCGTGTTCCTCGCGGTCCGCGGCCTGAACCTCTCCATCGAGTTCACCGGCGGCACGGTCATGGAGATCGCCTACCCGCAGGCAGCCGATCTCCCGAAGATCCGCCAGACCGTCGTCGACATGGGTTACTCGGACGCCCAGGTGCAGAACTTCGGCACGTCCCGTGACGTGCTGATCCGCCTGCCGATCCGCGAGGGTGCCACCACCGCGCAGGTCAGCGAAGAGGTCATGGTGGCGCTGCGTGAAGCCGACGCCAGCGTGGAGCGCCGAAGGGTGGAGTTCGTCGGCCCGCAGGTCGGCAAGGAACTCGCCGAGGACGGCGCACTCGCGCTGCTGTTCGTGATCATCGGCATCATGCTGTATCTGGCCGCGCGCTTCGAGTGGAAGTTCTCCATCGCCGCCATTGCCGCCAACCTGCACGACGTCGTCATCATCCTGGGCTTCTTCGCAGCCTTCCAGTGGGAGTTCTCGTTGTCCGTGCTGGCGGCGGTGCTCGCGATTCTCGGTTACTCGGTCAACGAGTCGGTGGTCATCTTCGACCGCATCCGGGAGAACTTCCGCAAGATGCGCAAGGCGAGCACGATCGAGGTCATCGACAATGCCATCACGCGCACCATGTCGCGCACGATCATCACCCACGGGTCGACGCAGATCTTCGTGCTCTCGATGCTCTTCTTCGGCGGTCCCACGCTGTACTACTTCGCGCTGGCCCTGACCATCGGCATCCTGTTCGGCATCTATTCGTCGATCTTCGTCGGCTCGGCCACGGCCATGTGGCTCGGCGTCAAGCGCGAGGACCTCGTCAAGCCGGTCAAGAAGAAAGAGGACGAGGAGCCGGAGCTGCCCTGAGGGCGGCGATCCCTCACCGCCATTCGGCCATCCCGCTGACGATCATCCGGATCAGCGCCGCGGTCGACGCGGCATTCAGTTTCTGCAGCACCCGGGAGCGGTGCAGCTCGACGGTCTTGATGCTGATGCCGAGTTCTTCGGCGATCTGTTTACTGAGCAGGCCGTCGACGACCCGGTCCAGCACGTCCCGCTCGCGCGGTGTCAACAAGGCCAGCCTGCGGGCGAGTTCTCTGTCCGGTGGGGGCAGCGAAGAGACGCGGGACGGATCCGCCCGGGCCTCGACCGCACGCTGAATCGCGGTCTGCAGCGTGCATTCTCCGAGAGGCTTCTCGATGACGGTCACGGCCCCGAGGCTCATCGCCTCGACGGCCATCGGCACGTTGCCGCAGCCGGTGATGTAGATGATCGCCGGCTGAACGGGGGATTCGAGCAGGCAATGATGAACCTGCAAGCCGGACAGGCCGTCGAGGCGGACGTCGAGCAGGAGCACCGGGCACCGATAGCGCTCGGCGTGGCGTTCCCAGTGCGCCGGAATTCGGCATCGTCGTCGACGACCAGCAGTTCCGGCATCATGATTCGGCTTCCGGACAGCTATCGCCTGGCAACGCCATCCGAAACGTCATTCCTCCGTCCGGGTTCGGCTCGTACCACAGCAGGCCGCCATGGCGCTCCACGATGGAACGGCTGATGTTCAGACCGACTCCGACCGCCCCTGCCTTGCCGGTCACGAACGGCGTGAACGGATCCTGACCCTCGGCCAGTCCCCTGCCGCTGTCCGAGATCCAGACATGCCAGCCGGCGCCTTGCCGATCGATCCCGAGACGTAGCCTGCGCTCTGCCCGGGACTGTTCGGCCATCGCTTCGACCGCGTTCCGGATCAGGTTGACGAAAACCTGTTGAAGCATCGTGCGATGCCCCCGGATCAGGGCCCGACCCTGTACGCACGGGCCGTCGACGGTCACGCCCTGTCGGCGGATTTCCGATTCGAGCAAGATCAATGAATCCGCGGCCACCGCCTCGAGATCGACGGGCCCCCGCCGGGGGCGTCGGGCAGTGACGAATTCGCGCATGCCGGCCACGACCTCCGCGGCGAACGCGTTCAGGCGGATCGCCCGCCCGAGCACCTCGTTCAGCTCATCGGGTTCGATACGACCCGAAGCCACCCGACGTCGCATGCCGCGCAACAGGTTCGCCACTGATCCCAGGGGCTGATTGAGTTCATGCGCGAACGCGACGGCCAGATCGCGCGCCTCATCCGCGAAGTGGTCAGGCATCGATCGATCCGACGGTGAACCGGGCCTGCGGCGGGCGTGAACGATACGCGGACATCCGCGACTTCGTCGAAGCGGGTTTGACGGCACTCGCCAGGGCGGGCGCATGCGGCCGCATTGCGGCCGAAACGGGTTCGGCAGACATGGTTGGACGACTTCCATTTGCTCGCGGGGGAGGGACCCGCTCGACGGCCGTATGAGCGGTCGGCGGGGCCGGACGAACGGACGGATGCTAGGCCCGACGCACGCGCGCGAAGTTGACGAATGGCACGCTCATGGACAAGCGCTCGTCAGAGCGCGTGAAATCCGGCACCGAATGCGAAACGCGGCCGCCCCCCTACCCGGTCAGCCGTCCCTGCCCGCGGCCGGAGGCGTTTCCAGTGTGCGGATGAAACCGTTGGCCTCGGCCACCGCCTTGTTGATCTCGGCCACGAGCCGTTTGACCTGGGCATCGACCCGGTCGACCAGCGGCGGATGATGGAGGAGTCGTTGGAGGCGATCCTCGCCCTGCCAGGCCGGACACGCGCCGAGATTCCGGCGGACATGTATGGC
>JAUIAI010000213.1 GCA_030425615.1 Gammaproteobacteria bacterium | reverse complement strand
GGCGTGAGAGGAGATTGGACGCGCCGTCCTCCGGATAGGCCGTCTGCACCTTGACCATCGTCTGCTGCTGGCCGATGCGGTCTGCCAGCAGGCCCGGGAGCAAGGTCGTGAGCAGACTGTGCTGCGCGGCGATCACGACCCGGGAGTCCGCGCCCTGGCTCGCCTGGAGTTCGGACCGCACGTGCCGCAGCGTTGCGGCGATCTCGTGAATGGCGGGCATACGCTGCCGCATCTCGGGGGTCAGGGTCAGGGGACGGTTCGACCGGTTGACGACGGTCGCGCCGAACCAAGTCTCGATGGCCGCGATCCGGCGCGAGAACGCCGGCTGCGTGATGTTGCGCATCGCGGCCGCCTTGGAGAGCGAGCCGGTCTCTTCCAGGGCGATCAGATCGTCGATCCAGCCGATGTCCATGCATGTTCTCTGTATGCAGAGAACGCATACTAAAACACAAAAACGGCCTTCTGGAGCCCTTTGTTCCGGCATAGCATGCTCGGGACGACGAAATGGGAGGGGGCGTGAGCGAATCCCGCGCAGGCTTGACCAGAACTGAGGCGCCCGCATTGCGGGGCCGCGGGTCGCCGATCGGTGCGAGGGGCGGGCGATGACGGGCTGGCTGATCTTCGCCTACGTGGCGGGGACGCTCGCCGCCGGCGGCGCGATCGCCTACGCGATCGGCGCAGGCTCGGTGTTGACCTTCGTCGCGATGGACAGGGCGGGCTTCCTGGCAATACTTCCGCAGCGAATGCTCAGCCAGCTCGACGTGTTCGCGTTCCTCGCCATGCCGCTGTTCATCCTGACCGGCGAGTTGATGAATCGCGGCGGAATCGCAAAGGCCCTGATCGACTTTTCCATGTGCCTGGTCGGGCGTCTGCGAGGGGGGCTCGGCCACGTCAACATTCTCACCTCCGTCTTCTTCGCTGGCATCAGTGGTTCGGCCACGGCCGATGCAGCGGCGTTGTCGAGCGCACTCGTCCCACAGATGCGGCAGAAGGGATACTCGCTCGACTACGCGGCCGCGGTGACGGCCGCCTCGTCGATCATCGGGCCGATCATCCCGCCGAGCGTGATTCTGATCTTCTACGGCGCGCTGATGAACACGCCGATCGCGGCGCTCTTCGCCGCCGGTATCGTGCCGGGGCTGCTCCTGGCGGTCGTGTTGTTGCTCGCGAACGCGGCCTTCGCGCGCTTGCAGGATCACCCGGGTGGACGTGACGCGGAACTGCCGGCCTTCGGGCCCGCGTTGCGACGAGCGTTACCGGCGTTGCTCCTGCCGCTGATCATTCTCTGCGGGGTGCTCTTTGGCGTGGCGACTCCCGCGGAATCGGCGGCCGTCGCGGTGGCGGCCGCGGCGATCGTTGGATACGCCTACGGCGAGATGGACATGCGCGGCCTGCGCGTGTGCGCAGAGCGCACGCTGGTCCTGCTTGGCGCGATCTTCATCATCCTGTGCGCGATCGCCGCGTTCAGTTACATCACGGCGCTCGCGCAGTGGCCGCAGAAGCTCTCGGCGATGGTCGTCGACCTGGGCCTGAGCCCGGTTCAGTACCTGCTGATGCTGAACGTGGTCTTCCTGCTCGCGGGCATGGTGATGGACGTCAAGGCCGCCGTCGCACTGCTGGCGCCGATCTTCGTTCCGGTTGCGATCTCACTTGGAGTGGATCCCGTCCATCTGGGCATCGTGATCTGCTTCAACATCACGATCGGCCTGCTCTCGCCTCCCCTTGGTGGCGTGATCCTCATCATCTCCACCGTTACGGGTGCGAACTACTGGCGCCTGATCCGCGCGACGTTGCCGTTCTTCCTGATCGAGGTCTGCGTGCTGGCCCTGCTCACGGCCTTCCCGCAGATCTCTCTTGCCCTGCCCACCTGGCTCGGCCTCATGCCCTGATTCCAACGACACGAAGGAGAAGACGATGACCCTTGCAAGCCTGATCCGCGCAGTCACCCTCTGTGTGGCTGCGACTGCCGCCACGATGGCGAGTGCGGAGACGATTCGCCTGGCGATGAACGGTGCGGAGAATCTCGAGACGAATTCCGAGTACGCGTTCGTCATGGCGTTCCGTGACGCACTGGCCGGCTCCGGGGTTGCCGTGGAAGTGCATCCGTCCGATGCCCTGGGCTCCGAGAAGGAGCGACTGGGCCAGACCGCGCAGGGACTCATTCACGTGAACCTGGCGGCGGCCACGACACCGGCTTCGATGAGCCCGCTGCTGCGCGGCACGATACTGCCGTTCTTCTTTCGCAGTTCGGCCGAGTTCGACGCTCTGATGGAGAGAACCGATCTGCTCGAGAAGATCAACCAGCCGTTGGTCGACAACGGGCTGCGGGTCGTCGCATTCAACCAGCGGGGCCTGGACGCCGGGATCTTCAACACCAAACGCGCGGTCGCCACGATGGCCGATCTGGAAGCGCTGCGCATGCGCGCGCTGAACAAGGGACAGGTTGCCTTCTTCGACGCTCTCGGTGTCAAGTCCACCATCGTCCCCTGGGGAGAGGTGGCGAACGCGCTGCAAACCGGCATCGTCGATGGTTACGTGAATCCGCCCAACGCGGCATTGCGTGTCGGCCACACCCAGTATCTGAAGCATTACACGCAGGCGGACCTCGCTCCGTCGATGCGGGCGGTGCTGGTATCCGAGGACTGGTGGAGCGGCATGGACGAGGACGAGCGCGCCCGGATCGCAGATGCGATCAAGGCCGGCGTCGCGGCCAATCGCGCCTGGGTGGTGCAGTGGGGCCGTCAGGTGGCGGACCGGTTCAGGGACGCGGGCGTGACCGTGACCGACCTCGAGCCCGGTGAGCGCGACAAGATGAAGGAGCGCGCCACGGCGGTCTACAAGGCGATGCTCGGGGATGACGGGCTGGCCGCGTACGAATCGGCCTTCTCCAAGGTTCGCTGAGCCGTGCGACACGCGATCGTCCGGCTCAGCAACCGGGTGGATGCCGTTCTTCTGCGGCTGGCCATCGCCGCGCTGGCGCTGCTCGTGTTCGTCGTGCTGTTGCAGGTGGTCGCGCGCTACGTTTTCTTCCAGCCGCCGGTATGGACCGAGGAGATGGCGCGGTATCTGATGATCTGGGCGGGACTTCTCGGCGCGACCCTGTCGTTCAAACGGGTGTTCGATCCAGCCGTCTTCCAGACCCGCGGCGCTGGGCCCGGTGCACGACTGTCATTGGCCGTCCAGAGCCTGGCGGTCGTCGTATTCGTCGGACCGGCGCTCTTCTATTCCTTCCTGGGGCCCAATCTGAGGGTGTCTCGCGGCTATCTCACGCGACATGTCCGGACGATGTCCGAGACCCTCGACATCCCGACGGTGTTCGTCGCGATCGCGGTTCCGCTTGCGCTCGGGGTGATCCTCCTGCATCTGGTCGCGCGATGGTGTGCGACGCCTTCCGCCTCGCGGAGCGGCCGAGCCGATGTCGGAGTATGACTTCGTGGTGCGCGGAGCGCGCCTGATCGACGGCACCGGCGCTCCCGCCGTCCTGGGGGATCTCGCCGTACGGGGAGATCGGATCGCGGCGGTGGGAGAGATCGGGTCCGGGGCCGGTGGCCGGGTCATCGATGCCGACGGGCTGGCACTGGCTCCGGGATTCATCGACGCGCATTGTCACGATGACCGCGCCCTGCTGGACACGCCTCTGCTCGAGCCGAAGATCAGCCAGGGCGTGACCACGGTGATCAACGGCAACTGCGGCGTCAGCATCGCACCGCTGCTGTCGGGGCGCCCGGCGGCGAGGGCGCCGCTTGGCGCCTTCGCCGCGGGCTCGCCACGCTACGAGCGGTTCAGCGACTACTTCGCGGCGCTGGACGCGAACCCCGCGGCGGTCAACAGCGCCTGCTTCTGCGGGCATTCGAACCTTCGTCACGCGGTCATGGATGCGGTCGACCGGCCCGCGACCGCCGACGAAATCCGGCGGATGACCGCGATTCTCGGCCAGGCGCTGCGCGACGGGGCGTTGGGCCTGTCCACCGGGCTCTACTATCCGGCCGCAAGCTCGGCGCCGACCGACGAGGTGATTGCCCTTGCGCGTACCATGAGTCGGCACGGCGCGCTCTACGCGACCCACATGCGCGACGAGGAAGACCACGTCACCGAGTCATTGGAGGAGACGTTCCGAATCGGTCGCGAGGCTGGTGTTCCCGTGATCGTGTCGCATCACAAATGCATGAGCCGGGCGAACCACGGCCGCTCGAAGATCACCCTGCCGATGATCGAGCGGGCCGCTCGCGAGCAGCCGGTCGCCCTGGACGCTTATCCGTATCGCGCCAGTTCCACCGTTCTTTTCCCCGATCGCGTGGCGAAGTGCGACCGCGTCGTGATCACCTGGTCCGAAACGATGCCGCAGGCGGCAGGCCGGGACCTGGCCGACATCGCGGCGGAACTCGGATGCTCCGATGTGGAAGCCGCGCGCCGGCTGCAACCGGCGGGTGCCATCTACTTCCAGATGAGCGAGGACGACGTCCGTCGCATCCTCGCTTTTCCGGACACCATGATCGGGTCGGACGGCATCGTGTTCGAACCTCATCCCCACCCGAGGGCATGGGGGACTTTCCCGCGCGTTCTCGGCCACTACGTACGTGAGGTCGGTCTGTTCTCGCTGGAGGAAGCAGTGCGCAAGATGACCAGCCTGACGGCGCGTCGGTTCGGCTTGTCCGGGCGGGGCGCTCTGGCGCCGGGATGCTACGCGGATCTGGTCTTGTTCGATCCGGCGAGGATCATCGACGTCGCGGACTTCGCGGACCCGTGCCGGCCCTCGGAGGGAATCGAACAGGTTTTTGTCAACGGGGTGCCCGTCTGGTCCCGGGGCGCGGCGACCGGTCAGCGGTCCGGTCGCTGCCTGCGCCGCAGCGTCGCGTCGCGCGGCGTCTGACCAGGGGGCGATGTCTCCGCGGGCATCGGCGCGTGACGTCGGGGCGACTCGCCCGCGGGCGTCAGCGCGTCTCTTCGCCTGCCGCGGAATGTGCACGACTCTTCAGCCGCACGTAACATGGCGGATCGTCAGATCCGACCCGGACCCCGCTCGTGAAAAAGCTCGCCCTGCTGGTCTCCCACATCGTCATGCTCGGCGTCGGCTTCGCGCTGGGCGTCTATCTGCTGCCCATCCTCATCGCTCCGCCGGCACCCGCGGCCGCGGAGGTCGCCCGGCTGGCGGATGATGCCGCCTTCAAGGCCCGTTTCAGCCGCGACCTCGCCGGCAGCGACCTGCTCCACTGGGGGGAGGGCGACGTGACGGTGAGCCCGGAGGCCGTGACACTGATGGGCCGGTTGGCACCGGGGCCTGACTACAAACTCTACCTCTCGCCCCGCTTCGTCGAGGACGAGGCGTCGTTCCTGGCGGCGAAAGCCGAAATGGTCCGAATCGGCGACGTGAACACCTTCGAGAACTTCGTGGTTCGCGTGCCTTCGGAGGTCGACATCGAACGGTACGACACGGTGGTGGTCTGGTACGAGGCGTTCGGCGAGTTCATCACGGCGGCGCGCTACCGCTGAGAAGCAGATCCTCAGGGGGCGGAGCATGGACAGGAAGACCCAGATTCATTTCTGGTACGCGATCCTCGCGATCTTCGCCATCCTGTTCTTCCAGGAATGGTGGCAGGCCAGCCGACAGATCGAGATCGTGCCCTACAGCCGGTTCGAGCAGTGGCTCGAGGCCGGGCGGGTGGCCGAGGTCAGTGTCCGTGAGAACCGGATCGAAGGTCGGCTGAAGGCTCCCGGCCCCGAGGAGCGCCCC
>JAUIAI010000212.1 GCA_030425615.1 Gammaproteobacteria bacterium | reverse complement strand
TCAGCGAGCGCGGCATCATGCTCACCGGCGGCGTCGCGCTGCTCACCGACATCGACCGCCTCCTGATGGAGGAGAGCGGCCTGACGGTGCTCGTGGCCGACGATCCGATGCATTGCACGATCCGGGGCTGCGGCGCGGCCCTCGAGAAGATCGACACGATCGGTTCGTTGTTCGCACGCGAGTGAGCGAACCGCAGCCGGCCTGCTGGCCGGCGCGGTCCTGCCTTTCCACTCAGGCCACGCCGCTTCCGGCCCCCGGCCCGGGCCCGGCCGCGCACGGCCCGCCACGGGCGTTTCCCCTCCCCTTCCCGGATACCCCATGGACGTTCTGTTCCTGCTGCTCCTCATCCTGCTCAACGGCGTGTTCGCGATGGTCGAGCTCGCGATGATCGCCGCCCGTGACGCCCGCCTCGAACCGATCGCCGCGACCGGCGACAAACGGGCCAGAACGGCGCTCGAACTCAAGCGCGCCCCCACCCGCATGCTGTCCACGGTGCAGATCGGCATCACCTCCATCGGCATCCTCAACGGCATCGTCGGCGAAGCGGCGCTGGCGGGTCCGGTGGCCGACGCCCTGAGCCTCGCAGGGCTGCCCGAGACCACCGCGGCCCCGCTGGCGACGGCGGTGGTCGTGTTCGCGATCACCTACGCCACGATCGTGCTCGGCGAACTGCTGCCCAAACGCATCGCCCAGAGCGCGCCCGAGCGCATCGCGCGACTGCTCGCGGTACCCATGGCCATGCTGGCCAGGATCGCCGCGCCGTTCGTCTGGCTGCTCAGTGCCTCCACCAACGGGCTGATGCGACTGCTGCGCGCTCCGGACGGTGACGACGACGCGATCACGGACGAGGAGATCCAGGCGCTGATGTCGGCCGGCGTGCGAAGCGGCCTGATCGAGCCGGCCGAACTGGAGCTGGTGAGGCGGGTCTTCCGTCTCGACGACCGGCGCGTGGGTTCCTTCATGACGCCCCGGGGGGAGTTGCTGACCCTGAAGTCCGACCGGCCGTTGTCCGAGAACCTGCAGCGCGCAATCGACGGCGGGCGCTCGCAGTACCCGCTGGTCGACGACAGCGGCGAGATCGTGGCCATTCTGCACACACGGGAACTGCTGGCCGCGGCCGGCGGCGTGGACACCACCTGGCCACCTGCCGGCAGGACTCCGCTGCACGTGCCGGAGACCCTGTCCGGCCGGCAGCTGTACGAACGGCTGCACGAGGCGGGCACGAGCGCCGCGCTGGTCGTGGACGAATACGGCGATCTCCAGGGCCTGGTCACGATCACGGACCTGCTCCAGGCCATCGCCGGCAATCCGGAGAAGCCCGACGAGCCGCTGCTGCGCACGCTCGAGAACGGCAGCCTCGTGGTCGACGGACTCTATCCGGCGCTCGATCTGCTCGAGCGGCTTGGCGTGAACGAACCCCCCGGTTCGCAGCCGCCGCGCTACGACACCGTGGGCGGCATGATGCAGCAACTGTTCGGACACCTGCCGCGCACGGGAGACGTGATCGAATGGGCGGGTTGGCGCTTCGAGATCGGTTCGGCCACGCGCCGCCGCGTGCGCCGGGTGAGGGTCAGCCGGGGGGTTGACTCGTCCGCGCCGCAGGCATAAGGTTGATCCCGTCGACAGTCCGACGGCGTCGTGGATCGGCAGCCTCGCCGGCGTGAAGCACGGCGGGGGGTCAGCGGAACACGGAGCTGTGGAAGAAGGGTCGCCACTCGCGACCCACGATGTCGGGCCGCCTCGCGCGGCCTGCCGGGGCGCGGTGATCCGCGCCCCTTTTCAGTTCAGGCCGCGCGGCGCGGCCATTCGTGAATTCAATCGCCGATTCGTGCGCCTCAAAGACCCCCCGCTGCTCGGCGCGGTGATCGCCATCGCGACGCTGGTGACCGTGGCAGGCCATGTGAACCAGAAGCCCGAACTGATCTGGCTGTTCACGCCGTTGACCTCGGCGCTGATCGCCTGGAGCGCCTGGCGTCGGGGAACGCTCGCCGAGCGGTACGCCCAGGGCGTGTTCCTCGCGCTGGCGGTCGCCCTCGTGGCCGACCTCCTGCTCATCGCGGCGCCCACCTTCGCGTTGGGGTTACTCGCGCTGGCCTGCGTTCACGGCGCGTTGCTCGCGGCGGCCTGGACGGCCGGTCGCCCCACCGGCGCGCCCCTGGCCCTGGTTCTGGGGCTCGCGTTGTCGGGTGCGGCCCTGGTCGTGGCCTGGCCATCTCTGTCCGTCCCGGTCCGACTGGCCGCAGGGAGCACAGCCGTCCTGGGCGCGCTGGCACTCGCGGCCACGCGCGCCAGGGCCGTGAGCCTGGGCGCGCGCGCAGAACGCGCAGCCGGCGTCGCACCGCTGGCGTGGGGCGGAATCGCCCTGGTGCTGCTCGCCACGGCGGCCCGCCTGCTCGATGTGGCGGCTCCCAACGCGCTCGCGGCGGCGTGGATCCTGCCGTTGCACTGGGCTGGCCTGACGCTTGTGGCGTTGTCCATCCCGTGCCACGCGCAGAAGATCAGCGACAGCCACGGGGTGGCCGACGCGGCACCCGATCCCTTCGGTCCGCACGCATGACGTCATCCGCTCTTCCCGACACCCTCGAGACTGCGGCGGCGCGGCTGCGCGACGCCGTCTCCACGCTGCGCTTCGCCTCACCCGTTCATACGGTCTACAACCCGCTCGAATACGCGTGGGAAGCACACCGCACCTATCTGGCCCGATACGGAACGCCGCCCAAACCCGTGGTCCTCATGGGCATGAATCCGGGCCCGTTCGGCATGATGCAGACGGGGGTGCCTTTCGGCGAGATCGCGAGCGTCCGTGACTGGATGGGCATCCGGTCGGGCGTCGTCGAGCCCGGGCACATGCACCCGAAGCGCCCGATCCAGGGCTTCGCGTGCACGCGCTCCGAGGTCTCGGGCCGACGCCTCTGGGGATGGGCCGCGGAACGCTTCGGGTCGCCCGAGGCCTTCTTCTCGAGGGCGTTCGTGATCAACTACTGCCCGCTGGTCTTCCTCGAGGCGGGCGGGCGCAACCTCACCCCGGACAAGCTGCCTGCCGCCGAGCGCGGCCCCCTGCAGGCCGCGTGTGATGCGCACCTGGCCAGCGTGCTTGCGATTCTGACGCCGGCATGGGCGCTGGGTATCGGCAGCTATGCCGCCCGACGGATGCAGACCGTGATCGAATCGCTGGACATGCCCGCCCCCCCGCGCACCGGACAGGTCCTCCATCCCAGCCCGGCCAGCCCGCTGGCCAACAGGGGATGGGCCGGGGCGGTCGAGCGTCAGCTCACGGAGCTGGGCGTTCCCCTGCTGCCCTGAAAGGGTCCGGGACGACGACGGCGTGCGGCGTTGGGCCGAGAAGCACGCGGCCCGGACGGCGCGAAGCCCGTGCAGACTTCGACGCAGACGCGCCGAGGCCCGCAGCCCGTGCCGGTTTCAGCGCAGATGCCCCCAGGCCCGCAGCCGCCCCACGGCGTACTGCGCGGCCTCGCCGCTGCGAACCTGGCTCGCATACTGGTAGTAGAGGCGCGCCGCGCCGTCGCGGTTGCCACCCCCTTCGAGCGCGACGCCGCGCAGGAACGTGACCCCCGGATCGCCGGGCAACAGTTTGTCGAAGGCGCTCAGACGGGCATACGCGCCGTCGTAGTCCTTGCGGGCCAGCCGGGTGACGCCGGAGAGCTTCTGCGCCTGCGCTTCCTGCGGATAGACATTGCGCGCCACGTCCGCGAAACGCTGCGCGTCGGCATGCCGGTTCTGGGCCAGCAGCACCTTGGACATGAGCACGTTGGCCGCGTAATCTTCGCGCCGGTGAGACAGCGCCGTGCGAAAGTGCTTCTCCGCCTCACCCAGTTCCTTCCTGGCCGCGGCCGATTCGCCCTTCTGACAGGCGCGGATCGTCGGCCCCTGCGCCCGCACGGGCGCGGTGCTGTCCATGTAGCGTTCACGGTTCACGGGGCGCGACAGCGAGGTCTGATAGCGTGAGGCCGCCAGCGACTTCGCCGCCCGTCACGGCAAGGACGCCTGGGCCGGCCGCATGAAGCACACCGCCGTGGCCGCGCTCGAGAAGCTCGGCCGTCTCGAGGAGGCCGCCAAGGCCCTGCGCGCGCTCGTCGACGATGCCACGTCGCCCGAGGCGCGCGCGGCGATCGCCGCGCTGCACGCGAAGCTCGCCGACACGGACTTCGAGGGCGTCGAGGTGCAGGACGACCTCGGCCGCACCTCGACGCGCCGCAACATCGGCGCGGCGCTCACGTCGTACCGCCGCGCGCTGGCCATCGGCGTCGGTCCGCTCGAGCGCCGGCGCATCCAGGAGCGCATCGCGCGCATCCTCGAGGAGCAGGGACAGTGGCCCGCCGCGGCCGCTGCGTACAACGAGCTCCTCGTGCAGGCCGGCCACAAGGAGCGGCCCTCGCTGCGCGAGCTGCCCGGCGACGACGCGAAGCGCGTCCGCGCCTGGCTCATCGGCCGCGGTCGCGCCTCGCTGCGTGCCGGCAACCGCCCGCAGGCGCGCGGCGACCTGAAGGAGGCCGCGGCGTGGAAGGGCGACGATGCCTCGACCGCCGCGGTGCTCATGCTGCTCGCCGAGGAGCGCTTCTCGGTCGGCGGCCCCGGACCGTTCGACGAGGGGGACCTACCTGCGCGACGCCGTGCGCGTCGGCGGTGCGCCCGCGCAGCGGAAGCTCGCGGAGGCGTTCGAGCGCGCCGGCCAGCTCGAGAAGGCCGCGGGCGAGTGGCGTGCCTACGTGCGCGGCTATCCCAAGGACGAGTACGCCGCGACGGCGCGCCACCGCGCCGCACAGGCGCTGCAGGGCGCGGGGCGCTTCGACGACGCGATCGCCGAGTGGAACCGGTTCCTCTCCGAGCATCCGACCCATCCGCTCTGGAAGCAGGTCCGCGCCAGCATCGTGACGGCCGCCTTCAACAAGGGGCAGGCGCGCAAGCAGGCCGAGGATCCCCGCGGGGCCATCGAGGCCTGGCAGGCCTTCGCCCGCGAGCACGAGGACGACGGCCGCGCGCCGCAGGCCCTGCTGCTCGCCGCCACCACGATGCGCGAGACCGGCGCGCACGACGCCGCGCTCGGGGCCCTCAAGGGACTCGCCGGCCGCTACGCCGACACCGGCTACGCCCCGGCGGCGCGGCTGCTCGGCGCGGTGATCCTCGAGGACGACCTCGGTCGCCTCGACGACGCCATCGAGGCCTACGAGGAGCTGATCCGCAAGCACGGACGCACCGCGCAGGCGAACCAGGCGCGCGCGCGCATCGAACGTCTCAAGCGCAAGCACCTGGAGGTGCGCATGGACCGCGTGCTCGCGCTGGGCCAAACGCCCGTGCTGCACGTCGAGTCGCGCAACATCGAGAAGCTCGGCGTGCGCGTGTACCGCCTCGGCCTCGAGGAGTACTTCGGCCGCAAGGGCACGCTCCGCGGCGTCGAGAACCTGCAGCTCGAGATCGTGAAGCCCGACGTCACGAGCGAGTGGACGATCGACGGCTACAAGCCGCATCACCTGATGGCCGCCGATCGCGAGGTGCCCGGGAAGACGCCCGCGACCACCTGCGCCAGCCCCACCAGGATCGCCACCGTCCAGGTGATCTCGCTGCTCGGTGCCCGGCACTCGGCCAGGCGTTCGGCGACCAGCGGCACGGCCGCACCCGAAAGGCGCAGGATGCCGAGCGCGGAGCGGCCGGGCGGCGTGGCCGGTGCGTAGACCGTCGCCCGCCGCGCGCTCATCGCCAGCGGGTCTTCAGGACTTGCGGT
>JAUIAI010000211.1 GCA_030425615.1 Gammaproteobacteria bacterium | reverse complement strand
GCCGCACGCCGGGTGCGTGGCCGGCCACGGCCTCGATCAGGCTCGGGCCCACCTGCCGGCACTTGGCGGCCAGCGCCGGGTTCGGCGCCTGCAGCACCAGCGTGTCGTCGCGTACCGCGAGCACCCGCAGGCGCATCGCGGGCCAGCGCGCATCGATGGCGCCCTGCATCGCCAGGAGGCGGTCGGCCTGCGCCCGCAGCGATTCGAACGAATGATCGCTCCGGTAATGATCGAAAAATGCTGATAATGAACGGCGCATCGAATCGACGGAATCCCGTGCCCTTTCTACCGGCCTGCTAAACTGGCTGATTACCCGAGAGCCGCCCTGGCGGTGGTTGACGGGCCTATGATGCCTACGGACGGCGCGGCATGCGCCAGCCGCCCGCCCGGGTAAGGCCCGAACCCTGGCGCGCGAGCGATCAAACCGGTCCGATCCCCATGATCCAGAAAATTTTGACCAAGGTCTTCGGCAGCCGCAACGACCGGCTGCTGAAAACCTACCGCAAGTCCGTCGAACAGATCAACGCGCTCGAGTCGGGTGTGTCCGGACTCAGCGACGACGAGTTGCGTGCCAAGACGGACGAGTTCCGGTCCCGCGTGGCCAACGGCGAGACGCTGGACGCGCTCCTGCCGGAGGCCTTCGCGGTGTGCCGCGAAGCGTCCAGACGGGTGCTCGAGATGCGCCACTTCGACGTCCAGCTCATCGGCGGCATCGCGCTGCACGAGGGCAAGATCGCCGAGATGCGAACCGGTGAGGGCAAGACGCTCGTGGCCACGCTGCCCGCGTACCTGAACGCCCTCGGTGGCAAGGGCGTGCACATCGTCACGGTGAACGACTACCTCGCCAGCCGGGATGCCGCCTGGATGGGGCGCCTCTACCGGTTCCTCGGTCTGACGGTGGGCACCATCGTCTCGCAGCAGCCCACGGACGCCAAGCGCGAGGCCTACGCCTGCGACATCTGCTATGGCACGAACAACGAGTTCGGTTTCGACTACCTGCGCGACAACATGGAGTACTCGAGCGGCGACCGCCGTCAGCGGGGACTCGTGTACGCGATCGTCGACGAGGTGGACTCGATCCTCATCGACGAGGCCCGTACTCCGCTCATCATCTCCGGCCAGGCGGACGACCACACTGAGCTCTATCAGCGCGTGAACGGCGTACCGCCGCTGCTCGAGGAGATGGCCGCCGAGCCCAAGTCGGGCGAGCCCGAACCGGCAGGTCACTACTGGGTCGACCGCAAGGCCCATCAGGTGTACCTGTCGGAGGCCGGGCACGAAAAGGCCGAACAGGTGCTCTCGGAGCTGGGCCTGCTGCCCGACGGCGCGAGTCTCTACGACCCGGCCAACATCCTGCTCATGCATCACCTGATGGCGGCGCTGCGCGCGCACACGCTGTATCAGCGCGACACCCACTACGTGGTGCAGAACGGCGAAGTGATCATCGTCGACGAGTTCACGGGCCGCCTGATGCAGGGGCGCCGCTGGTCCGACGGCCTGCACCAGGCCGTCGAGGCCAAGGAGGGCGTGCCGATCCAGTCCGAGAACCAGACGCTGGCCTCGATCACGTTCCAGAACTACTTCCGCATGTACGACAAGCTGGCCGGCATGACGGGTACGGCGGACACGGAGGCGTTCGAGTTCCAGGAGATCTACCGTCTGGAGACGGTGATCATCCCCACCCATCGTCCGATGATCCGCAAGGATCGGCAGGACCAGGTCTTTCGCACGGCGGGCGAGAAGCACGGCGCGATCCTCGCCGACATCCGCGACTGTCACGAGCGCGGCCAGCCGGTGCTCGTGGGCACGACGTCCATCGAGAATTCGGAGCTGCTGTCCCAGATGCTGCAGAAGGAGGGCATGGCGCACAACGTGCTCAATGCCAAGCAGCACGAGCGGGAGGCGCAGATCGTGGCCGAAGCGGGTCGGCCGCAGGTGATCACCATCGCCACCAACATGGCCGGCCGCGGGACTGACATCGTGCTCGGCGGCAACATCACGAAGGTCATCGAGCAGATCCAGGCAGACGAATCGCTGTCGGAGGCCGAGCGCGAGGAGCGCATCGCGCGCGAGCGCGAACAGTGGCAGCAGCTGCACGACCAGGTCATCGCGGCCGGCGGCCTGCACATCATCGGTACGGAACGCCACGAGTCGCGGCGGATCGACAACCAGCTCAGGGGTCGTTCCGGCCGTCAGGGCGACCCGGGCTCGTCGCGCTTCTATCTGTCCATGGACGACCAGTTGCTGCGCATCTTCGCCGGTGACCGCCTCAAGGCCATCATGGACCGTCTGAAGCTGCCCGAGGGCGAGCCCATCGAGGCGGGCATGGTCACCCGTTCCATCGAAGGTGCCCAGCGCAAGGTCGAGGCGCGCAACTTCGACATTCGCAAACAGCTGCTCGAGTACGACGACGTCGCCAACGATCAGCGCAAGGTCGTCTACGCCGACCGCAACGAGCTCCTGGAATCCCAGGACTTCGCCGAGCGCGTGACGGAGTTCCGGCACCGCGTGTTCGAGGAGCTGTTCCGCGCCCACGTCCCGGAAGAGACCCTCGAGGAGCAGTGGGATCTCGACGGACTCGAGGCCGCGCTCAAGAGCGAGTGGCAGCTCGAGGTGCCGCTTGCCCGGATGCTCGCCGAGCAGTCGGATCTCGACGACGAGGCGTTGCTCAAGGCGGTGCTCGACGCGGCCGACTCGGTTTACCGGCAGAAGGTCGACATGGTCGGCGCAGAGGTGTTCGCCGGGTTCGAGCGCTCCATCATGTTGCAGGCGATCGACCAGCACTGGCGCGAGCATCTGGCCGCGCTCGATCATCTGCGCCAGGGCATCCATCTGCGTGGTTACGCCCAGAAGAACCCGAAGCAGGAGTACAAGCGCGAGGCCTTCGAGCTGTTCAGCATGATGCAGTCCCGGGTGCGCAACGACGTCACCCGCGTGCTCATGACCGTACAGATCCAGACCGCCGAGGACGTCGAGACGGCGGAGGAAAGCACGCAGACGAGCTACTCCAACGTCAACTACGCGCATCCTTCGTTCGACCAGGCGGCCTCGCCCGATGCCTCGCCCGAAGACGTCGCGCTGGCCCTCCAGCAGGCGCCGGATTCCGACACCGACAACGGCCAGCAGCCGTTCAGGCGGTTCGGCCAGAAGATCGGCCGCAACGATCCCTGCCCGTGCGGTTCCGGCAAGAAGTACAAGCAGTGTCACGGTCGTCTGAGCTGATGCCATGCCCGTCAATCTGAGCGCTCCCGATCCCGCGACCCTGTCGGCCGTCGCCGGTGTCGATCTCGGCACGGCGCGTGCCGGCATCCGCAAGGCCGGACGGCGCGACATGCTCGTCGTACGGTTCGAGCCCGGCGCCCGTGCCGCCGTCGTGACCACGCGCAACCGCTTCTGCGCGGCGCCGGTCGTCGTCACCCGCGAGCACCTCGAGGCCACCGGCGGCCGCGTCTCGGCCCTGGTGGTCAACACCGGCAACGCGAACGCCGGCACGGGTGCGCAGGGTCTGGCCGATTCGCGTCGCACCTGCGAAGCCCTGGCCGAACTGCTCGGCTGCCCGGTGGACGAGGTCCTGCCGATGTCCACGGGCGTCATTCTCGAGCCGCTGCCCATGGAACGGCTGCTCGGCGGCCTGGCGCCCGCGGTGGCGGATCTCGCGCCGGGTCACTGGGCGGAGGCGGCCGAGGCGATCATGACCACCGACACGCTGCCGAAGGCGGCATCGCGGCAGGTCGTCGTCGACGGCGTCACGGTCACGCTTAGTGGCATCAGCAAGGGTGCCGGCATGATCCGGCCGAACATGGCCACCATGCTGGGTCTCATCGCCTGCGATGCGGCCATCGCCCAGCCCGTGCTCGAGCGCTGGGTGCGCGAGGCGGCCGACGAGAGCTTCAACCGGATCACGGTGGACGGCGACACCTCGACCAACGACACCTTCGTCCTGGCGGCCACCGGCGTCGCCCCGGTGCGGGTGGACGATGCGGATGCGCCGGCTGCCGCGCCCCTGCGGGCCGCGCTGATCGAACTGGCGCGATGGCTCGCGCAGGCGATCATCCGTGACGCGGAGGGTGCGACCAAGTTCGTAACCGTGAACGTTCAGGGCGCGGGCGATCCGGAAGAGGCTTCGCGCGTGGCCTATGCCATCGCGCATTCTCCGCTGGTCAAGACCGCGTTCTACGCCTCGGATCCCAATCTCGGGCGGCTGCTGGCGGCCATCGGCTACGCCGGCGTCGAGGATCTCGATGTCGGTCGTGTCGATCTTCTGCTGGACGACGTGCTCGTGGCCAGTGCGGGCGGCCGTGACCCCCGCTATCAGGAGGCCGACGGCCAGCGGGTCATGAGCGCGCCGGAGTTCACCGTGACGGTCCGGCTGGGCCGGGGCGATGCGGCCACCACGGTCTGGACCTGCGACCTCTCGCACGACTACGTCACGATCAACGCCGATTACCGCACCTGAAGTCTCCGATGTCCGATTCCCGTTCCGTGCCCGACAACGGCGATCTACTGCGCCGCCTCGACCGATTCCTCACCCATATCGAGGCGCTGCTGCCGCATCCGGAACCGCCGGACTGGGAGGCTTCCGTGGCGTTCCGCTGGCGGCGCAAGCAGACCGGCTTCGGATCGCACGGCTGGCTGCAGCCGGTGCGCAGCCTGTCCGGGATCGCGCTCGACGACCTCAAGAACATCGACGACCAGAAGTCGATCATCGAGCGAAACACGCGGCAGTTCGTCCAGGGGCTGCCGGCCAACAACGTGCTGCTCACGGGCTCGCGCGGAACCGGCAAGTCCTCGCTCATCAAGGCCTGCCTGAACGCGTATGCGGATCAGGGGCTGCGCCTGATCGAGGTGGACAAGGAAGATCTCGTCGACCTCGCCGAGATCGTCGAGATGGTCTCGACGCGCCCCGAGCGTTTCGTCCTGTTCAGCGACGACCTCTCGTTCGAGGAAGGCGAGGCCGGCTACAAGGCGCTCAAGAGCGTGTTGGACGGTTCCGTGGCGGCACAGTCGGACAACGTGCTGATCTACGCCACCTCGAACCGCCGGCACCTCATGCCCGAGTACATGAGCGAAAACCTCTCGGCCAAGCATCAGCCCGACGGCGAGATCCATCCTGGCGAGACGGTCGAGGAGAAGATCTCACTGTCCGAACGTTTCGGTCTCTGGGTGGCGTTCTATCCGTTCCGTCAGGACGACTACCTGACGGTGGTGGGCCACTGGCTGCGTCATTTCGGCTGCGACGACGCCGCGGTCACCGAGGCGCGCGCCGATGCGCTGCGCTTTGCGCTCGAGCGGGGCTCGCGCTCGGGCCGGGTGGCCTGGCAGTTCGCCCGCGACTGGGCGGGCCAGCGCGGGCTCTGACCCGCGCCGGCGTCAGCCCTTGTCCTTGTCGCCGGAGAGCTTGTCGGCGGTGCGCAGTTCGAAATCGCTGGCGTCGTGCCGCTCGTGCAGCTGCGTCTCGGGCGGGCCGCCGGTCTTGTTCACCATGCGGCCGCGTTGCACTGCGGGGCGTGCCTCGATGGCTTTCGCCCAGCGCATCACGTTCTCGTACGAAGCGGTATCCAGGAACTCGGCGGCGTTGTAGACGACGTCCAGCGCAAGTTGCCCGTACCAGGGCCAGATCGCCATGTCGGCGATCGAATATCCGCTCGCGCAGATCCAGTCCTTGTCGGCCAGTTGCTTGTCCAGGACGTCCAGCTGGCGCTTGACCTCCATGGTGAACCGGTCGATCGGGTACTGCATCGGATGGG
>JAUIAI010000210.1 GCA_030425615.1 Gammaproteobacteria bacterium | reverse complement strand
GCCCGGCGACACGCTGCTGCTCAACGACGGGCGCCTGAAGATGCAGGTGGATTCGGTGGGCAAACGCACCATCGAATGCACGGTCACGATGCGCGGGGATCTGTCCGACCGCAAGGGCATCAACCGCCAGGGCGGCGGCCTATCGGCGCCCGCGCTCACCAACAAGGACATGGCCGACCTGCGCACGGCCGTGGAGTTCGAGGCCGACTACGTCGCCGTGTCGTTCCCGAAGAACTCGGCCGACATGTACATGGCGCGCGAACTGGTGCGCGCAGCCGGCGGCCAGGCCCGCATGATCGCCAAGATCGAGCGGCTCGAGGCCATCGACAACCTCGAAGAGATCCTGGAGGCCTCCAGCGGCATCATGGTGGCGCGCGGAGACCTGGCGGTCGAGGTCGGCGACGCAGCGGTACCCGCGCTGCAGAAGCGCATGATCCGCATGGCCCGAGAGATGAACAAGCTCACGATCACGGCCACGCAGATGATGGAATCGATGATCGAGTCGCCGATTCCCACCCGGGCGGAGGTCTCGGACGTCGCCAACGCGGTGCTCGACGGTACCGACGCCGTGATGCTCTCGGCCGAGACCGCGGCCGGGAAGTATCCGGTCGAGACCGTGGCCGCGATGGCGCGCGTGTGTCTGGAGGCGGACAAGTCGCAGAACATTCCCTTGGACACGGAATTCCTGCACCGCACGTTCACGCGCATTGATCAGTCGATCGCCATGAGCGCGCTGTTCATCGCGCACCACATGGGCGTGAAGGCCATCGTTGCGTACACCCAGTCCGGCGCCACGGCGCTCTGGATGTCCCGCCTGGATTCGGGTGTGCCCATCTACGCGCTCACCCCGGAGGAGGGCACGCGGCGCCGGCTCGCGCTGTACCGCGAGACCCACCCCATCCTCATCGACTACGAGTTCGACACCCGCTCGGCGATGATCGAGCAGGCGCAGTCTCAGTTGCTCAGTGCGGGCATCGTGTCCAGGGGCGATCTCGTCGTGATCACCATCGGCGACCCCATCGGCAAGCCGGGCGGCACCAACTCGCTCACGATCGTCCGCGTGGGGGAGTGATCGCGGGCGACAGTTCTCGCGAGCGCTGATAGGCGCGATGTTCCTCGCCCGGCCGGCACCGCGGCTGATCCGCCAGCGCGCTCCCGAGCAGCCAGTCCGGCAGCGCCCGACACAGCCGCGCAGGGCCATCCACCCGGATGAAACCGGCCTCGATCTCGTCCCTCAGCCCCCGAAATCCGCGCCAGGCCTCCACGAACCGACGGATGTCGGCGTGCACTCGAACGTCGACGTCGTAGCCCGGATTCTTCAGGCACATGTCCACCCGGCCTTCGTCGGCCACCATCCAGAAGCGTCGGAACTCGCGCGCCAGTCCGCTGAACTCGAACTCGACGACCACGCGGTGCCCGGGCATGGTCGACGTGTCCACCCGGGTTCCGATGCTCCATGCAAGGAACGCCGGATCGAGATCCTCGACCCGCATGTCGCGAGCCCAGCGCTGGCCCCAGGCGGCAAGCTGCATGATGATGGGGTCGAGTTCCAGGCAGGCCTGCGTGGGCACGTACTGATGACCGGAGCCGGCCTCGAGCGGACGCTTTTCGCAGAGGTCGGCATCCTGGAGTTGCATCAGGCGGGTGGCCAGCAAGGTTGCCGAGATCTTCGGTACTCCGCGGTGGATGTCGTTGAACCGGCGGCAGCCGTCGATCAGGCGGCTCACCACCAGCAGCGTCCAGCGCTCGCCGAGCAGTTCGGCCGCCAGCGCCAGGGGGCAATACTGTCCGTAGCTCTTGCTCATCGTTGTTCGCTCCTTCTCGGGCCTTGACCTGCCGGTCGACGAAGTCGTTGGCAGGGGCCGCGTCAGTGCAAGGGGGACGCAACTGCTGAAGCGCGACGTTCCTGCGTCCGGGACGATCGCAGCTTGGCAGCGGTGCCGCGCCGGGGCAACTCCAGATTCTGGAGTGCTCCAGATTCGTGACTGGAAGGGTGGGCAGGCCGGGCGCACGATGCCGTCGAGGCAAACGCATCGGAGGGACACCATGTCACACCAGCAATTCGATCCCGGCGCGCTGGCCTGTGCCGTCGCCGGCACGGTACTGACTCCGGCTGATGCCGGCTACGACGCCGCGCGGACAGTCTGGAACGCGATGATCGACCGGCGCCCGGCCGCCATCGTTCGTGTCCGCGACGACCGGGACGTCTGCACGGCCGTCAGGGCCGCCGCGCGGGCGGGCCTGCCCGTCGCGATCCGCGGCGGCGGGCACAACATCGGCGGACTGGCCGTCTGCGACGGCGGGCTGGTCGTCGATCTGTCCGCGATGCGCGGGGTCAGCGTCGACGCCGCGGTGCGCAGGGTCGAGGCGCAGGGTGGCGCGCAGTTGCGCGACCTGGACGCTGCGGCCCAGCGCGAGGGCCTGATCGTGCCGGGCGGCGTGGTCTCGTCCACGGGGGTCGCCGGGCTCACGCTCGGGGGCGGCTTCGGCTGGTTGTCCCGCAGTTGCGGGCTGGCCGCCGACAACCTCGTTTCGCTCGATCTGGTGGATGGCTCCGGCCACCTGTTCACGGTGGATGCCGGGCACCATCCGGATCTGTTCTGGGCGCTGCGCGGCGGCGGCGGCAATTTCGGCGTTGTGACCCGGTTCCGGTTTTGCGCCCATCCGCTGGCCTCCGACGTGCTGTTCGGGCCCACGGTCCATCGAATGGGGGATGCCGCATCGGTCTTGAGAGAGTACCGGGACTTCTGCGCCGACGCGCCGCGCGAGTGCTGCGTCTGGGCCGACCTCTGCACCGCGCCGCCGTTGCCGTTTCTGGCGCCGGAGCATCACGGCGAGCGGGTTCTGATCCTGATGCAGTGCTACCGGGGCGATCTGGCTGAAGGCGAGCGGGTCCTCGCGCCGCTGCGCGGCATCGGCCGGCCGATCGGCGACGCCGTCGCGCCAACGCCGTTCTGCGAGGCCCAGGCAAGGCTCGACGACACCTATGCCCACGGCGCCCGAAACCACTGGGCGTCGCAGAGCTACGCGGCGCTGGACGACGACACGATCGACCGGGTCGTCGCCCTGGCGGGGACGATGCCGACCGACGAATCCGACATCCTGATCTGCCAGCTCGGCGGCGCGATCGACGATGTGGCACCGGGCGAGACAGCCTATCCACACCGCGGCACCGCCTTCATGGTGACGCCCGGGGCACGCTGGCGGGATCCCGACGACGACGCGCGTTGTGTCGGCTGGGCCCGTGAGGCGGGCAGGCGGCTGGCCGCCGGCGCCAGCGGCCGGGCCTACGTGAACTTCGAGCCCGAGACCGCGGCCAGCGCGCCGAGGGTGTTCGGCGCATCGGTCGACCGGCTGCGCCAGGTCAAACGTCGTCACGACCCCGGCAACGTCTTCCGGGTCAATCACAATGTGGCGCCGGCCGGCTGAGCATCCGCGCGATGCGACTTTTGTCGGCGTCTTTTCCGGTCGATCGGCCATAATCACGGGTTATCCGGAACCGATCTCAGGAGTCAGCGATGCCCCTCGTATCCATGCGCCAACTGCTGGACCATGCCGCCGAGAACGGCTATGGCATCCCCGCGTTCAACGTGAACAACCTCGAACAGGTGCAGGCGATCATGACCGCGGCCAGCGAACTGGACGCGCCGGTGATCATGCAGGCATCGGCCGGCGCCCGGAAATACGCCGGCGAGGCCTTCCTCAAGCACCTCATCGAGGCGGCGATCGAGGCCTACCCGAAGGTCCCCATCGTGATGCACCAGGATCACGGCCAGTCGCCCGACATCTGCCAGGGGGCCATCGACCTCGGTTTCTCCAGCGTCATGATGGACGGCTCGCTGGAGAGCGACGGCAAGACCATCGCCAGCTACGACTACAACGTGGACGTCACGAGCACCGTCGTCAGGATGGCGCACAAGGTCGGCGTCACCGTCGAGGGCGAACTCGGCTGTCTGGGCTCGCTCGAGACCATGAAGGGCGACAAGGAAGACGGCCACGGCGCCGAGGGCACGATGACCCGTGACCAGCTCCTCACCGACCCCGACCAGGCCGCCGATTTCGTCGGCCGCACCCAGGTGGACGCGCTGGCCATCGCCATTGGCACCAGCCACGGCGCCTACAAGTTCACCCGCAAGCCCACCGGCGACATCCTCGCCATTTCGCGCATCAAGGAAATCAACGACCGGCTGCCGAACACCCACCTGGTGATGCACGGCAGTTCCAGCGTGCCGCAGGACCTGCTCGAGATCATCCGCGCGCACGGCGGCGACATGAAGGAGACCTACGGGGTACCGGTCGAGGAGATCCAGGAGGCCATCAAGTACGGCGTGCGCAAGATCAACATCGACACCGACATCCGCCTGGCCATGACCGCTGCCATCCGCAAGTTCTTCAGCGAGAAGCCGGACAAGTTCGACCCGCGCGAGTACCTGAAGCCGGCGCGCGAGGCCGCCACCGAGATCTGCCGGCAGCGCTACGAGCAGTTCGGCTGCGCCGGGCAGGGCAGCAAGATCAAGGCCGTGCCGCTGTCGGTCATGATCGACCGCTACGCCAAGGGCGAACTCGAGCAGAAAGTCGCCTGACGCCTCCGATCCGACCTGTTCGTTGCGCGATGCCAACGAAATGGTCAACAACTGACCGCGGCCGAACCGTGCCGCGGTATGCTTTCATCAAAGGCACCGGGACACGTATCCTGGAGCAAACCAGCCAGTGCCCGGCTTCGTGCCGGGCTTTTTTTCGTCTGCGCGCGGGGTTGCTCAAATGACCCCCCGCCCGCCGTTCTCTGCGATGCCCGATGTTTCACCGTTGCTGCCCGCGCTGACCGTGGCACTGCGCGAAGCGGCGCTCACGGAGCATCCGCAGGCCCGGGCCATGGCCCGGCAGGGATTACGACTGCTCGCGCGCTCGGGTGGACCGCCCGTGCGACGCGCGTGTCTTGGTTCGGTTCGCCGGCCGGGTCGTCGGTTGCATCTTCAACGTGATTCGATGCCCTCGCCGCAGACCCGGGCGGCGTTGGAAGAGGCCATCGGCATGGCGAGAGAAGGGCCGCCACGCGTCGCGGCGCTCGCGGCGAGCCTGGCTGCAGTTGCACCGCACCAGCGTTGGGTGCGCCGTCCCGGCCGGCCATCGGGGGCCTTTCGGGACGGACATGCGAACGCCTGGTTGATCGGCTCGTATCGCGGCCGCGGCCTGGCGGTCGGAATCAGCCTCATGGCGCCCGGCCTTCGTTACCCGGATCATCGTCACCCGCCTCGCGAGCTCTACTTCGTTCTCGCGGGTGGCGGCTGGTGGCGCGAAGGGCAGGGCTGGTCGGAACGCCGCGCGGGACAGTGGATCCACAATCCGCCGGGCGTTTTGCACGCGATGCGCAGCGGACCGAGTGCCCTGCTGGCCGTCTGGTTCCTCCGTCTCGACGGACGCTGAACCCGCCCGCACCGGCGCTCGCGGGCGCTTGTTCAGCCCGGGTCCAGGTGCTGCCAGATCCGTTCGACCAGCGGATTCGCGCGCCCGTTCATGCGATGCAGACGTACGCTCAGGGTCCTCTGGTGTTCCTCGCCGCCGGCGACGGCCATGAGGCCGGCGTCGATGTCGGGTTCCACGAGACTTGCGGGCAGCCAGGCCAGGCCGAGCCCTTCGCGGACGCGCATTCGCAGCGCGCCGCTCATGGCGTTCTCGTAGACCGGGTTCAGGCGTTCGCGGAGTCCGGACGCCGCGACGATCGACTCGACGTGCCAGCCGAGCGGGGCCTCCGGGCCGAAACGCAGGTAGGGCA
>JAUIAI010000209.1 GCA_030425615.1 Gammaproteobacteria bacterium | reverse complement strand
ATCGGGGGCCGGACGGCTACTGGGAATACCTGCAACAGGTCAGGCCGGAAGGACGACACGGCGAGCACTTCCACTACAAGACGATCAACTCCGACATGCTCGGATGGATCATCTCGCGGGTCGCCGGCAAGGCCGTGACCCGGCTCGCGTCCGAACGTTTGTGGCGCCCGATGGGCGCCGAGCAGGACGCCTACCAGACGGTCGACGGCAAGGGTGTGCCGTTCGCCGGAGGTGGCATCAGCGCGGGACTGCGGGATCTCGGGCGGCTGGGTTTGCTCGTGCTCAACGAGGGCGTCGTCGAGGGTCGGCGTCTGTTTCCTGCCGAGGTGATACGAAGCATCCGGGCCGGCGGCGACCCGGCGAAGTTCAGCGGCTTTCCCTCCCTTGCCGGCGGAAGCTATCGAAGCCAGTGGTGGATCTTTCACGACGACCACGGCGCGTTCGCAGCCCGAGGTGTTCATGGCCAGACGATCTACGTGGATCCCACGGCACGGATGGTTCTGGTCCGGCTGGCATCGTACCCACGGGCTCAGAACGGACTGATCGACCCGACCTCGCTGCCCGCGTACCGGGCCGTTGCCCGGCATCTCATGTCACGATGATCCGTCGCGGCCGCAGCGGCGACGCCCCCCGGCTGTGGCAGACTGAGATGCGCCCACGATAGTGTGATGTCCCAAGATGTCGACTCCGCAAGCCCCGATCGCGCTGATCCCCGCCGCCGGCCGTGCCACCCGTCTCGGCGAGTTGCCGTGCAGCAAGGAATTGCTGCCGATCGGATACTTCGATGCCGACGGCCGGGCCCGGCCGAAACCGGTCTCACGTTATCTGGTGGATCAGTTCCGACGCGCAGGCTGCCAGCGGATGTTCTTCGTGTTGCGGCCGGAAAAATGGGACATCGCGCGCTACTACGGCTGCGGTCGGCAGTTGGGCCTGGACATCGGCTATCTGATGATGCACGAGCCCTACGGCCCCCCGTTCACGGTGGCACAGGCGCTGCCGTTCATCGGCGAGGCACCGGTCCTGCTCGGGTTCCCTGACATCCTGCTCGATCCGCCGGATGCCTTCGCGCAGGCCCTGGACGCGCTTCTCGCCAGCGAGGCGGACGTGATGCTCGCGAGCTATCCGGCCACCGCCGCCGACGCCTGTGACCTCGTGGCCGGCCCGCTGCGGGAGGGCCAGCGCCAGGGCGTCGTCAGCCGTCTGGAGCCCAAGGAAACACAGCCGGTCTGGGAGCCCGACAGCCACGCCTGGCTGTTCGCATTGTGGCGGCCGCGCTTCTCTCATTACCTGGGTCAGGCGCTCGAGACCCTGCGCGCGCAAGCCCGCCGCGCACCGCCCGGGAACGAACCGGAATGGCCGGTCGGCACGGTCATCGCCATGGCCCTGGCCGACGGACTGCGCATCGAGCGGCTGCACTTCCCTCGGGGCCGCTTCCTCGACGTCGGCGCGCCGGAGCGCCTCGCCCGCGCTGGCGACTTCCCGGGCGTCTGGAACGGCCTCGGCCCGGTGCCATCGACATGAGTTCCAGACTGCCCGTCAGCTACTGGCTCCTTCCCGCCGCCGAGGACGCGGCATGGCTCGACACGATCGTTGCCCGGCTCGCCGTCGCCCATCAGAGCCCGCGCTTCGCGCCCCATGTCACGCTCCACGTGGGGGCCGTGGAGAACGAATCGTCCGCAGTCGCCGCCCTGACGGATGTCGCCGCGCGGCATGCCGCCTTGCGACTGGTCGCCGGGCCCACGGGACACGGTCCGGCACGATTCCGATCGGTGTTCATCACCCTGCCCTCGGACCCGCTCCGAGTGCTCGCGCGCGCCCTCGGTGAACGCGCGCCGGGCGAAGAAGATTACCGACTCGATGCGCATCTGAGTCTGGTGTACGCGGAACTCCCCGAGCCCGGACGGGCTGCGCTCGCCGCCGCGGAGAATCACGAAGGGCGGGTGATCCGCTTCGACACGCTGGCCGCGGTGGCGCCGGGGCGGGGGGGCGATTTCGGCGACGTCGAAGGGTGGCGGTCGCTCGGCACGGCTTCCCTCACGAATCGTTGAATCATGAAACCTTCGAACAGACTGGTTCGCACCGGACCCTTGGCCCTCATGCCACGTCTCCGGTTCGTCCTCATCTGCGTCGCACTCGGCGGCAGCCCTGCCCTGCCGACGGCTGCGGCGGCGGGCACGGACACCGAACCGCAGGAGCCGGCAGCCGCCGAACAATGGTGGTGGCACGGTCACGACCGCCGCGGACACCGCCATTCCCCCCTGTCGCTCGTCGATCGTGGCAACGTCGGAGACCTCGCGCCCGCCTGGACGTTCCACAGCGGGGTGAAGGGGAATTTCCAGACCACGCCCATCATGCGCGACGGCGTGCTCTATGTTTCGCTGCCGTACTCGCACGTGGTGGCGCTGGATGCGGCGTCTGGCTCGGAGCTCTGGCGCTATGAGCACGAGCGCGGGGAAGCCCGTTTGTGCTGCGGCCCGAACAACCGGGGCGTCGCGGTAGACGATGACACGGTCTACGTGGCCACCGTGGACGCGCGCCTGGTCGCCCTGGACCGCGCCGACGGCACCTTGCGCTATCAACGACCGCTCGTGGAGCACGATGTTCGTACGGAGGAGACGTCGATGCTGGCGGTCGACGATCCGCTGGCCGGGCTGGCGGTGAGCGGCTCCACCGGAGTGGGGGCGGCCATGGCACCCCTACTGGCGGAAGACAAGGTGATCGTCGGCATCACGGGAGTGGGCTACGGGCTGCACCTGGACGCACCGACCGCCAACGCGCCGCTCGGTGCGGTGGTCGGCGTGCGGGGCCGTTTCGGCCGTGCCGGGCAGATCTCTGCTTTCGAGCGGACCACCGGCCGCCTCGTGTGGCAAACCAGTACGATCAGGCCACGGGGTCCGGAAGGCGGCTGGGAAGGCGGGTTCCGCGCGACCACGCCCGACGGCGTGCCCCTGAACCGGAACATCGCGCAGGAACGTGAATGGGCCGCAGCCCACCGCGACGCCTGGCGGCACGGGGGCGGATCCGTCTGGTCGGCGGGCGCCTTCGACGCCGCGCGTGGTCTGGTGTTCGTGGGTACGGGCAATCCTTCGCCCCAGATGGACGACACCAACCGGCCCGGGGACAATCTCTACACCGTTTCGATCCTGGCGCTGGATGTGCACACCGGCGAGATTCGCTGGTATTACCAGCAGGTCCCGCACGATGTCTGGGGATACGATGCCGCCAGCCCGCCGGTGCTGGTCACGATCGAGACGGCCGGCGGGCCGGTGGACGCGGTGATCCAGGCCGGCAAGACCGGCTGGCTCTACGCGCTGGCCCGTGACGACGGGCGCCTGCTGTTCAAGTCCGAAGCCTTCGTGCCCCAGGAGAATCTGTTCGCCAGGGCCACGCCGGAGGGTACGCGGGTGGCCCCCGGCGCCGCCGGCGGCGCCAACTGGTCGCCGATCAGCGTCGACGCCTCGAGGCAGCTCGCCTTCGTCGCGGCACTGCACATTCCCACGGTCTTCCGTCTGCACGAGGTGCCCGTCGAAGACGGCCAGGCCCCCATCCGCTATTCGAGCCTGACCCCCGCGGACGAGCCGCACTGGGGCACGCTCTCCGCCATCTCCCTGCGTGACGGTCGGATCACCTGGCAGCGCCGCACCGACCAGCCCCTGATCGGAGGCGTGCTGTCCACGGCCGGCGGTCTGGTCTTCTTCGGCGAAGGGGACGGTTCACTGAACGCGCTGAACTCGGATACCGGCGAACGCCTGTGGCATCACCGGCCGCGCCCGGACGCGCAGGGCCCGGACGTGGGCGGCGCGAACGCTCCGCCGATCACCTACGCAATCGACGGTCGTCAGTATGTCGTGATACCGGCCGGGGGGAACCGGCTGTTCGGCTACCCCACCGCGGACACACTGCGCGCATACGCCCTGCCCCGCTGACGCCCGAGGAGCATCGACGCTCTCAACCCTCCCGCGCGACCGCGAACGCCCGGTCAGCCGCGTCGAGCGTCGCCTGGATCTGCTCGTCACCGTGTGCGCTCGACACGAAGAACGCCTCCACCGGCGACGGCGGCAGGTAGACGCCGTCTTCGAGCAATGCATGATAGAAGCGCTTGAAGGCCCCGGTGTCGGCCTGCTGCACCTCCGCGAAACTGGACGGCGGCGTGGCGCGGAAATACAGGCCTGCCATGCCTCCGGCAGCCTGAGCGGAGAACGGCACACCGTGCGCGGCCGCCCGCTCACGCAGGCCGGCGACCAGGCGCTGACTGGTCGTATCCAGCGCATCGAAGAATCCGGGCTCGGAAATCAGCTCCAGCGTCGCGATGCCCGCCGCCATGGCCAGCGGGTTGCCCGACAACGTGCCGGCCTGGTAGACCGTGCCCAGCGGCGAGAGCCCGCCCATGACGGAAGCAGGGCCGCCGATGGCTCCGACCGGCATGCCGCCGCCGATCACCTTGCCGAAGGCGGTGAGATCCGGCGTGACCCCGAGCCGCTCCTGGGCACCTCCCAGCGCGACCCGGAAGCCGGACATGACCTCGTCGAAGATAAGCAAGGCCCCGTGGCGGGTGCAGAGCTCGCGCAGCCCCTCGTGGAAGCCGGGCGCCGGCTGGATGAGGTTCATGTTGCCCGGCATGGGCTCGACCATCACGCAGGCGATCTCGTCCGGGTGCTGATCGAAGAACGTGCGCACGCTGTCCAGGTCGTTGAATTGCGCCACCAGCGTGTGCTTGGCCAGATCGTCCGGCACGCCGGCCGAACTGGGCGTTCCGAACGCGAGAGCGCCCGACCCTGCCTTGACCAGCAGGCTGTCCGCAGTACCGTGATAGCAGCCCTCGAACTTGATGATCTTGGTACGTCCCGTGTGACCGCGTGCAAGCCGCAGCGCGCTCATCGCCGCCTCGGTGCCGGAGCTCGTGAAACGCACCTGCTCCACGTGCGGGAAGATCTCGCAGATGCGTTCGGCAAGCACCGTCTCCAGCACGTTGGGCGCACCGAAGGAAAGGCCGCGCGAGGCTGCCTCCGTCACCCGGGCGACGACCTGGGGATGCGTGTGCCCGACGATCATCGGTCCCCAGGAACCGACGTAGTCCACATAGCGCTTGCCCTCGACGTCCCACATGTAGGGCCCTTCGGCACGGGCGATGAACCGGGGTGTGCCCCCCACGGCCCGGAACGCCCGCACGGCCGAATTGACGCCGCCGACGAGCACCTTCTGGGCACGCTCGAATTCGCTCGCATTGGTCTGGGTCATGCACCGTCTCCCGCTGTTGGCTCGATCCGGGCGATTGTGCCACCACTGACAGCGTTTCCCCGCCCGACGAACCCGCGGTGCGGTCGGACGGACCCGGTCAGCCCTGGAGCTGACGCCCCGCTGCCGCCCGGGCCCGGTCGCGCGCTGCGATGTGGTCGGCCGGCAGGATGTGCAGCAGCGACTCGAGCTTGCGCATCATGTGGCGCTCATGCGCACTGATTTCGTCGTCCGCGTAGGCGACCCGCCATAACGCCTCGACCAGCGCGATCTTGCGCTGCTGGGAGAACTCGCGGTTGATGAGCGAAGTGAACTGGAAATAATCGGTCGCGCCTGCGGCCTCCTGCTCGGCCATCTCGACCAGCTGATCCTCGCCCGCCTCTGCCATGATCTCGTCGTAGACGTCACCATAGGCGATCTTCATGGCGTCGCGAACCGGGGTCAGGTCGCCAGTGCGGCGATAGTGTCTTGCGTCGATGCCATGCCACGCAGGCAAGCCTGCGCGCGGCCAAACGCAAAATAAAATCAGCGGTTGCCGATTGTCAGCGGGGTGACCGCGACGCCATCGGAA
>JAUIAI010000208.1 GCA_030425615.1 Gammaproteobacteria bacterium | reverse complement strand
CGGAGAGGTCGGACCCGGAAGCACCCGGTAAATCAGGCATTCGTCGTCTCCTCGGCTGTCGAGTTCGCAAAATAAGCGAATGCGGCGGCACGGTCAATGGGTGTTCCGGCTTGCATATCAGGCCGAATTATCGAAAACTGGCAATGAAGCCCCCGGTCACGACGTCGATCGAAGGGCCGGTCCGGTGTCGGGCTATCGCTGCCCGACACTTTCGAACGCTGGTTTTTCGTCCCTTTTGAGCGATACTGACCGTCATGGCCCGTCTCGATCGCATCCTGGATCTGCTCGACAGCTTCTCCAACGGTTCACCCGTCGCCTCGGCGGAAGAGCTCAGCAATCGCACAGGCCTGCCGATCGCGACGACCTACCGCTACATCCGCGAGCTGGTCGGCGCCGGTCTGCTCGTGCGGCTGCCCAGCGGCTACGCGCCCGGTCCGCGCATCATCGAATGGGACTGCATGGTGCGCAGCAACGACCCGTTGCTGTCCGCGAGCCGGGAGGTCATCGAAGAGCTGGTCGCCGACACGGGGCTCGAACTGCTGCTCAGTCAGCTCTACGGCGACAAGGTCGTCAACGTGCACTACGAACACCGGGCCGGCAACCCGCTGCTCGAGCAGGGGCGCGGGCGGGTGATGCCGATGTTCCGCGGGTCCACTTCGCGGGTCATCCTCGCCGCGATGCGGCCGCGCCAGCTGCGCCGCCTCTACGACGCCCACACCGGTGACCCGGACGTGCGCCGCATCGGCGAGGACTGGCGCGCCTTCAGCCGCGCGATGGCGGAGGTGCGCAAGCGCGGCTGGTTCATGACGGTGGGCGAGCTCTACAACAACAACGTCGGCCTGTCGGCGCCGATCTTCGGCGACGCAGGCCATGTGCTCGGCAGCGTGACGCTGATCTCCGGCCAGGCGCGCTTCCAGATGTTTCGCGAGGACTACCTGCGCGAGCGCGTGGTGGCGGCCGCCGCGGCCATCACCGACCGCCTGGCCGCGATCGCACCGAACGGCTCGTGAGCGCCGCCGCGCCGCACCGCTACCGGCAGGTGCTCGTCGTGTGCAGCGACGAGCACGATCCGCGGCACACCGGTTTCGGCGGCAGTCCGGTCGCGCGGACCCCGAATCTGGACCGGCTCGCCGGGCGTGCCACCGTGTTCAGCCGCGCCTACACGCCCAGCCCCATCTGCGTGCCGGCCCGGGCAAGTCTGGCCACCGGACATTGGGTGCACCGGCACGGGTGCTGGGACAACGCCATCGCCTATGCGGGCGATCCGTCCTCCTGGGGGCATGCCCTGCAGCACGCCGGGATCGGCGTGGAATCGATCGGCAAGCTGCACTATCGCGACGGGCAGGCGGACACCGGGTTCGACCGTCAGACCGAAGCCGCGCACATCGCGGGCGGCGTCGGCCAGGTCTGGGGCAGCGTGCGCGACCCGCTGCCGCCGAAGGGCGGCGGCGCCGGCCTGTTCAGACGCATGGGAGCCGGCGAGAGCGACTACAACCGGTTCGACCGGCGGGTGGCCGAGGGTGCCGTGCGCTGGCTGCGCGAGCGTGCCGGCTCGCCGCATGCCGGACCCGCCGCGCTGTTCGTCGGCCTCGTGGCCCCCCATTTCCCGCTCGTGGTGCCGCAGGAGTACCTCGACCTCTACCCCGAGGAGACGCTGCCGTGGCCCAAGCTGCGCCCCGAGACCGGCTACGTCCGCCACCCCTGGGTCGAGCGTCTCGCCGGTTACAACGAACTGGATGCGCAGCTCGGCACGGACGACCGGCGCCGGCTGGCGATTCGCAGCTATCTCGGCCTGGTCAGCTTCGTCGACGAGCGGATCGGGCAGATCCTGGATGCGCTGCAGACGCTCGGGCTGGCCGACGAGACCCTGGTCATCGTCATCAGCGACCACGGCGACAATCTCGGTGCACGGGGCATGTGGAACAAGTCTCTGCTCTACCGCGAGAGCACGCAGGTGCCGATGCTGCTCGCCGGTCCGGGAGTGCCGCAGCGGGAGTGCGCCACCAACGCGAGTCTCGTCGACGTCTATCCCACCGTGCTGCACGCGCTCGGCCTGCCGCACGACGATCCCTCGCGGCCCGGCCGTTCGCTGCTGGAACTGGCCGGCCGGCCGGACCACGCCCGCATCGTGCTCAGCGAGTACCACGCGATCGGCTCGCCGAGCGGCGCGTTCATGGTGGCCGACGAGCGCTACAAGCTGCATCACTACGTCGGCTACGAGCCGGAGCTCTTCGACCTGTTCGAGGACCCCGAAGAGACTCACAGCGTGCACGCGAAGCCAGCGCACCGGGCGCGAATGCTGGCCCTGCAGGAAGCCCTGCGCTCGATCGTCGAACCGGAGCGGGCCGACCGCCGCGCCAAGGACGACCAGAACGCGCTCGTGGCCCGGGTCGGCGGACGCGAGGCCGCTCTGCAGATCGGCAGGATCGGCGCCACCCCCGTGCCTTCGTCGTGATTCTGCTAGCCTCTGCGCTCCCCGATTACGGAGACACGCGGTGGCCACCATCTTCATTCTCAACGGACCCAATCTGAACCTGCTCGGCGAGCGCGAGCCCGAGATCTACGGTCGCACCACGCTGGCCGAGGTCGAGAAGAGCTGCGCCGAGTACGCCGCGATCATCGGCGTGGACATCGACTGCCGGCAGACCAACCACGAAGGCGTACTCGTGGACTGGATCCACGAGGCGCGCAAGGCCGCCGACGCCATCGTCATCAACCCGGCCGGCTGCTCGTTTCATTCGATCCCGGTGCTCGACGCGCTGAAGACATTCGACAAGCCGATCGTCGAGCTGCACATCTCGAACATCCACGCGCGCGACGCGTTCCACCAGCACTCCATCATCTCCACCGTGTCTACGGGCGTCATCTGCGGACTCGGGGTCTACGGCTACATGGTGGCGCTGCAGGCCGCGGCGAGAATGCTCGACCTGCTGCCGGACAGCCTGCCCGCGCCGATCCGTGTCGGCCCCTGACAAGGTGAACGCGTCCGCCGACGCGTCGCCCGCGGCAGGGTGCGAGGTGTGTGGCACGCATCGCGCGCGGTGCGGGAACGACGGCCGGCCATGAAGCCGTTGCCCGGCGAGGTCGATCTCCTGGTGATCGGTGCGGGCGCGGCCGGTCTGACCGCCGCGGTCACCGGAGCAGTGCTCGGGCTGGACGTCCTGCTCGTGGAGAAGGCCGGGCAGGTGGGCGGGACGTCCGCGCGGTCGGCGGGGTCCGTGTGGGTCCCGAACACCCGCCACGCGCCGGCCGGCTCGGATTCGCCCGACCAGGCGCGCGCATACCTGAAGGCCGTGCTCGGAGACGCCTACGACGCCGACCGCATGGACGCGTTTCTAGCGTCCGGTCCGGACATGATCGCCTTCCTCGAAGACCGTGCCGGCGTGCCGTTCCGCGCCTATCCGCATCACCCGGATTACCTCGCCGACGCCGAGGGGGCCACCCTGAACGGCCGGGTGCTCGAGGTGCCGCCGTTCGACGCCCGTGTGCTCGCCGCCCGGTTCAGGGAGCTGGCACCGCCGCTGCCGGAGTTCACGATCATGGGCGGCATGATGGTGGACCGGACCGACATCGGCCACCTGCTGGGCGCCACGCGAAGCGTGCGTTCGTTCGCGCACGCGGTCCGACTGCTCGCGCGACACGCTGGCGACCGGCTGCGCTTCCCGCGCGGAACGCGCCTGGTCATGGGCAATGCCCTGGTCGGCAGGCTGTACGAGGCCGCCCTGCGCCACGGCGTGGAGACGACCCTGTCCACCGTCGTACACGGGCTGAGCATCGAGCAGGGAACGGTGGTCGGTGCGACGCTGGCCCCCGCGGGCGCCGCGGGTTCATCGGGCCCCGGCAACGGGGCCACCGAGGTTCGGGCCCGCGCCGGTGTGATCCTGGCCACCGGGGGCTTCTCGCGCGACCCCGCGCTGCGTGTGCGCCTGCTGCCGGCCGAACTCGGCGAGGACTCTCCGCTGTCGGAAACGGTCACGGGCGACGGTCTGCGCCTGGCGGGCCCCGTGGGCGGGCACCTGACCGAACACGAAACCAACACGTTCTGGGCGCCGGTGTCCAAGCGCCGGCGTGCGGACGGTTCGATGGCCGTCTTCCCCCATTTCGTCCTGGATCGCGGCAAACCCGGCGTCCTGGCAGTGGACCCGTCCGGGCGCCGGTTCGTCAACGAGGCCTGGCCGTACCATCTGTTCGGGCAGGCCATCTGCCGCGCCCTGCGTGAGCACCCGGGTGGGACCTGCTATCTGATCGGTGACGACGCCTTCGTCGAGCGCTACGGGCTCGGCTCCGTGCGACCCAGGCGCATCGGACTGGCCAGGGCCGTGCGCGAGGGCTACATCGTGAGCGCCGACACCCTGGGGGCGCTGGCCGGACGGATCGGTCTGCCGGCCGCTCAACTGACGCAGACCGTGGCGCGCTTCAACGCGCTGGCCGAACGCGGGTCCGACGAGGATTTCGGCAAGGGCGGCAACGCCTACCAGAAGAACCTCGGCGATGCCGCGCACGGGCCCAATCCCTGCCTCGGGCCCGTGACGAAGGCGCCGTTTCACGCCCTGGCGATCCACCCGGGGGACATCGGCGCCAGTGCGGGGCTCACCTGTGACACGCGGGCCCGCGTGCTCGACCGGGAAGGCCGGCCCGTGCCCGGGCTCTACGCCTGCGGGAACGACATGGCCTCGGTCATGGCCGGACACTACCCGGGCCCGGGCATCACGCTGGGGCCGGGCATGACTTTCGCCTATAGTGCCGCTCGGGACGCGTGTTCACGCGTCACAACCGGGTCGGAGGAGACGGCGGAGACGCGCGCATGATTCCTAGCATAGCCACCACCACGCTGGGCGGGTCCCTGGCGCAGAAGATCGAGGCCGCGTCCAGGGCCGGGTTCGAGGGGCTCGAGCTGTTCGAGGCCGAAGTGCACGACGGCGAGATCGGGCCCGACGACATCCGTGCGCGGTTCGAAGGCCAGTCCGTACGGCTCGTGGACTGGTTCCCGTTGCGCGACTATGAAGGCATGCCCGACGATATGCGCGACGAGGCCCGCCGCCGGGCCGTCGCGAGCCTGGATTTCGCGGCGGCCATCGGCGCGCCGATGGTCATGACGTGTTCGAACACCGATGCCGATGCGCTCTGCGACGACGATGCCATCGTCGCAGACCTGCGGGCACTCGGTGATATGGCCGCCGAGCGTGGCCTGCGAGTGGCCTACGAGGCGCTCGCCTGGGGCCGGCACGTACACGACTACCGCAGGTCCTGGGAGCTCGTGCGCATGGCCGACCACCCCGCGCTCGGTCTGGTGCTCGACAGCTTTCACGTGTGCGCCCGCGACCATCCCATCGAACCCATCGCGCAGATTCCGGGCGAGCGCATCTTCCTGGTCCAGCTCTCGGATGCGCCGATCCTGGATCTGCCCTACATGCGCTGGAGCCGGGGTCACCGCGTCCTGCCGGGCGACGGCGATTTCGATCTGGGCGCCTTCATGGCGGCGGTGCGCGCCACGGGCTACGACGGTGTGGTCTCGCTGGAGTGCTTCAGCAAGAGCCTGCGCGAGCAGGATCCGGCCCACGTGGCCGAGGAAGGCATGGCGGACCTCACCCGGCTGTGGTCGGGCGGCGCGATGCCGGCGTGAGCCCGTGCCGCGGGCCGCCGCGGCCCGCTCAGCCGGCCGTTGGCGACTCGCCCAGCCGCACCTCGCCGGTGGCCTGACCGCCCTCCATCACCGCCTCGAACGCGATGGTCTTGCGGTGGTAGCCGGGCGTATCGGCATTGGCGATATTTTCAGACACATGCCGGAGCCGCATCGCCTGCGCTTCCATCC
>JAUIAI010000207.1 GCA_030425615.1 Gammaproteobacteria bacterium | reverse complement strand
CGCCTCGCCCGCTGGGTGTACGGCATGTATGCCGTGGCGCCGCTGGCGTATGCATTGCTTCATCGCGTCGGCATCGACGACGGTGACGCTCCCTGGTTGCTGGCGGCATTCGTGATCGCGGCGTTGGTCTGTTACGTCCGCGCGACCGGTGCGATCCCGCAGTCTGCGGGCGGGGCCGGTCGATGACTGCGATTCGGGTCCGATCGGCGCATGCCGCGGGTCGTGCCAGAATGGCGACGACCCGGGCGGGGGCCCAGGCAGGAGAGGCGATCGATGGAGACGGTCACGCGGCGTCTGGCCGCAAGGTTCGGTGTGGATCTCGACGAATCCGTGCTGCGCATCAACGAAGTCGTCGGGCAGATGCTCGCACACCGTTCGGTCAGGGCGTTTCGTCCCGATCCGCTGCCGGACCTGGCGTTGCCCACCATGGTGGCGGCGGCACAGTCCGCGGCCACCTCGTCGAATCTCCAGGCCTACAGCATCGTGGCCGTTCAGGATGCCGCCCGCAAGGAACGTCTGAGCCGTCTGGCAGGCGATCAACGTCACATTCGTGACTGCCCGCTGTTCCTGCTCTGGATCGCCGATCTGTCCCGACTGGACCGGGTGGCGGCCCGGCTCGGGGAAGAGGCAGGTGCGAACAGCTTCTTCGAGATGTTCCTGGTCGCCGTCATCGACGCGGCGCTGGCCGCGCAGAACGCGGTGATCGCCGCGGAGTCGCTGGGCCTCGGCACGGTCTACATCGGTGGAATGAGGAATCGTCCCGAGGAGGCGGCCCGGGAACTCGCGCTGCCGCCGCGTGCGTTCGTGACGTTCGGACTCTGCGTGGGATGGCCCGATGCGTCCCGGCCTGCTGAGATCAAGCCGCGGCTGGCACCCACGTCCGTACTCCATCACGAGCAGTACGGCGCCGGAGAACGCGAAGCGGTGGAGGTATCGGCCTACGATGAGCGTATGCGGGTGTTCCAGCGGGAGCAGGGCATGAACGAGGTCGGCTGGGGCAAGCAGGCAGCGGCCCGGGTGGCCGGTGCCGGCACGCTGTCGGGCCGTGACCGGCTGGTCGAAGCGCTTAACGCGCTCGGTTTCGAGCTGCAATGAGCGACAGGGCTCCCGTGCCGGCGAACATGGCGTTCGACCCGTGACAGCAACCACACGCCGGCCGGGCATTGGGTTCGGCGTGGCCGCGGGGTATCCAGACGATTTCCCGTTATCCGGAGTTCCGATGCGACCCCGTCACCTGTTCGCCGCCGTCCTGGGCGCATTTTTCCTGTCCACATCCGCCCACGCCTGGCAGGTCTATACGCAGGTGGGCCTGCCGACGCTCGGCGTCGGCGTTGCGCACCCGTTGTCCGAGACGGTGGTGCTGCGTGGCGACTTCGGTTCCACGGGATCTGTCAACGAGCGACGTACTGAGGAAGGCATCGACTACGATGCCACCGGCAGGCTTTCCCGCTTCGCGCTGCTCGCGGACTGGCACCCCGGCGGGGGGGCGTTCAGGATCACCGGCGGGGCCCACTTCAACGACAGTTCGATCGATCTGGTTGCCGTGCCGGCCGGGAGCACGATCACCCTGGGCGGTCAGACCTTCCCGGTCACCGCGGGAGACCGCTTCGATGCCAGTATCGACTTCCCCGGAGTCACCCCGTACATCGGGATCGGCTGGGGAAGCCCGTCACGAGAGCCCGGCTGGCACCTGACCGCGGATCTCGGCGTGTCGATCGGTCGCGCGAGCCTCAGCGCGCAGGTCAGCGGTCAGCTCGCAGGCCTGCCGGGGATCGACGAGGCGGTGGACCGCGAGCTGGCGGAACTGCGCGACGGCGTCGGCAAGGTTCGCGCCATTCCGCAACTCACCATCGGCATCGGATACCGTTTCTGATCCGCCTGCAGCCGTCGGGAATTCGCCCATGTCGCTCTACCCGCCACCCGAAACGCTCTCCGCGGAGATCTGGACCCGGATGCCGGAGGTCTTCCGCCGCCCGGGACAGTCGCCCGCGTGGGCGAGGGCGAACCGGCCGGGTGAGATGCTGGAGTGTTTCATCGAAGGGCCTGCTTTCGACCGGCGGGGACATCTCTGGATCACCGATATTCCCTACGGCCGGTTGTTCACGATCGACCCCGAAGGTCGCTGGTCACTGGAACTCGAATACGACGGTTGGCCCAATGGCCTCGCGATCCATCGTGACGGGCGTGTCTTCATCGCCGACTATCGCCACGGCATCCTCGTTCACGAGCCGGGATCGGGTCGCGTCGAGACCGTGGTGGGAGACCGCTATTCGGAGCACTTCCGCGGCTGCAACGACCTGATCTTCGATTCGAACGGAATCCTGTATTTCACGGATCAGGGCCAGAGCGGCCTGCACATGGCGAACGGCCGCGTCTACCGGCTCGATTGCGACAGCGGCCGGCTCGATTGCCTGATCGACACCGCACCCAGCCCGAACGGCCTCGTCCTCGACCGTTCGGAATCGGCCCTGCTCGTGGGCATGACGCGCGGCAACTGTGTCTGGCGGTTGCCGCTGATGCCTGACGGCGGGGTCTCCAAGGTCGGACTGTTCATCCAGCTTTCGGGCGGGCTCGGGGGCCCCGACGGGCTGGCGCTGACCGCGGACGGCGGGCCGGTGGTGGCTCACGTCGGCAACGGCTGCGCCTGGGTCTTCGATCCGCTGGGGGTGCCGGTGTTTCGCGTACTGAGTCCGGCGGGTCTGGCGGTCACGAACGCCGCCTTCGGGGGGGCGGACGGCCGTACCCTGTTCCTCTGCGAGTCACCCTCGGGCAGCGTGATGAGGGTGCGGCTGCCCTTGGCCGGCGCGCCGCTGTTCTCGCACGGGGACGTGGCGAAACCCTAGTGTCGTGTCCCATAAGAAACTTGACGCTCGCTGGCCTGAGAACCGGGCGAACGCAAGGCGCGCGGACGGGCCCATATCACAAGATATGGGCCCGTTCGTGCAACGCCGCGAACGCCCGGTTCTCGGGCCAGCCCGCAGGGTTCGGCCCTCGCGCGGCGTCTGCGCACCGGGTCAGTCGTGCCGATATCCCGATATCGGCACGACTGACCCGGCACACATCCATCCACGCGAGGACTCGAACGAGCGTTAAGTTTCCTATGGGACACGACACTAGCAGGCCACTGACGCGCATAGTGGGCCGGCACGTCCCGGCACGGGCAGTGCGGCTGACGCTCAGATCACCCGGTTCGACCAGCGCAGGGACAAGCCGGCCGAGAGCAGCAATACCAGAAGCGCGGCGGCCGACACCAGGCCGGTGATCTCGAACTCCCTGGTTTCGACACTGAGCCGGGTGCCCAGCGCGTTGTAGACACGACGCAGGTCGAGCGAGTCATCCGCGAAGTAGTAGTCGCCCGCCGTCACGTCGGCGATCTCGCGCAGGGTCGATTCGTCGAGACGCACGCGCATGGACCAGCCGTCCCGATTCAACACCATGCCTTCGGGGGTGCCGATGCCCACCGGATAGACCCTGACCCCCAGAGAAGCGGCGATTCGGGCCGATTCGACGGGGTCCGAGCCCGCGTTCGCCTCGCCATCCGTCAGCAGGACGATCGCCGCCCAGTCCGCCTCTCCCGGTTCGGGGGCGGTTCCACCGGCTATCGAGCCGTCGCGCGGTCCGTCGCCCGGCGCGTCGGATCCGGCCTCGTCCGGTCCGAGCAGCTTCGGTGTACTGCTGCGCATGTCGATCTCGAGATCCGGGAAGAGTGCCTTGAGTCCGATGAGGATCGCGCTTCCGACGGCCGTCCCGGGCTGGACCTGCAGTCTCGAGATCGCGCTGTCGATGTCCGCACGGTCACGCGTGGGCGGGAGCAGGATGGAGGCGGACGAAGCGAACGAGACGATGCTGACGCGGCTCGACGCGGGCAGGGTGGCGACGAACTCGCGCGCCGCTTCCTGCGCTGCTGCGAGCCGTGAGGGCTCCAGATCGTCCGCGGTCATGCTTCCGGAGACGTCGATCGCCAGCACCACGACCTCGTTGGCCGAAGGCAGGCTGAGTCGTGCGGTCGGACGCGCGACCGCCAGCAGCATGCCGGCCAGCGCGACCAGCAGGAGCAGCGGCGGCAGCCAGCGGCGCAACCGGGTTCTCGAACCGCCGCCGGTGTGCATGCGGGCAAGGCCTCCCAGGGCGTCTCCCCGGCGACGTCGTGCCCAGCCCAGCAGCATCTGCACGAGCACGAGCAGCGGTACCAGCAGCAGCAGCCAGAGCAGTTGCGGCCAGACGAAAGTCATCATCCGCCTCCGATCATGCCGCCGCCGGGACGCCGCCCGCCGGCATCCGGCCCGAGCGCAGCGCGGCCAGTCGAAGCAGGGCATCCACGAGATCGTCATCCGTCAGGACTTCCAGCACGTCCACCGCTGCGCTGCGCCAACTCTGCATCAGCGCGGCTTCGCGGGCCTCGACCTGGGCCTCGTAGCGACGGCGAAAGCCGCGATCCCGGGTGTCGACGAATATCTGCTCGCCGGTCTCGGCATCCTGCAGGTTCAGCAACCCGATGTCGGGCAGCTCGAGCTCCAGGGGATCCAGCACGCGTATCGCCGTCACGGCGTGTCGCTGTGCAAGTCGCCCCAGGGAGGCGGCCCAACCCGGCTCACTGATGAAGTCGGAAACGAGGACGACGATGGATCGACGCCGGATGGCGCCGGCGGCGGCGTCGAGCAGCTCGCCGAGCCGGGTCCCCGGACCCGTGAGCGGCGCGGGGTAGGCCAGCACCTGGCGCATCATGGCCAGCAGGTGTCGCCGGGTGTTTCCGGGCCGAAGGATGTGGTCGACCCGGCCACCGTACAGCAGCGCACCCACGGGGTTGGCCTGGCGCTGGAACAGTCGCCCGAGTAGCCCGACGAGCTCCGTGACCCGCATGCGCTTGCTGGCGTTTCCGGAGCCGAAATCCATCGAAGGACTCAGATCGAGCAGGAACCACACCGCCGTCTCGCGGTCCTCGTGGAACTCACGCACGTAAGGCGTCTGCAGACGCGCGGTGACGTTCCAGTCGATGTGCCGGACGTCGTCGTGGTACTGGTATTCGCGCAGGTCCGCCAGATCCAGCCCGCTACCCCGGAAAAGGCTCCGGTAATCGCCCTGGATCAGGCCGTCGAGCCGCCGCAGCACCGTCCATTCGAGACGGTGCAGGATGGCCTCAGGCCCCGGCTCTTTCGCGCTCATGTACGGGCTCGTCGATCTTCGGGGCGGCCACGGCCTTCATGACGCGCTGAACGATCCGGTCGGCGTCCACGCCGTCGGCAAGGGCCTCGTACGAGACCACGAGCCGATGGCGAAGCACGTCGGGGACGATCGCTGTCATGTCCTCGGCCAGGACGTAGGAGCGGCCCCGCAGCAGAGCCATCGCGCGCGCGGCCTCCACCAGGTGGATGCTGGCCCGCGGGCTGGCTCCGAACGTCAGGTAGGGTGCGATCTCGCTCAGACCGACGGTCGCGGGGGAGCGGGTGGCTCCCACCAGTTTCACCGCGTACTGGATGAGCGCCGGCTCCACGAACACGCGACGACACTCCTGCTGCAGCTCCTGAAGCTGTTCCGTGGTGGCCACGGCCTGAACTTCCGGGGCCGGACCCGTGACCCGTTCGACGATCACGAACTCCTCTTCGGGGCTCGGGTAGCCGACGAGGACCTTCATCATGAAGCGGTCGAGCTGCGCTTCGGGCAGCGGGTACGTGCCTTCGGTCTCGATGGGGTTCTGGGTGGCCATCACCAGAAACGGATCGGGCACCTTGTGGCTGGTGCCGGCGATCGTGACCTGTCGTTCCTGCATGACCTCCAGCAGGGCGCTCTGAACCTTGGCCGGCGCGCGGTTGATCTCGTCG
>JAUIAI010000206.1 GCA_030425615.1 Gammaproteobacteria bacterium | reverse complement strand
GACGCCGACGACCATCGACAGGTCGTAGCGCTCGGCCTCGATCTCCGCGCCCGCCGCGAGCAGCGCGATCGAGCCCGACGCGCACGCCGCCTCGTGGCGGCCGGTCGGCAGGCCCGAGAAGGCCGGGTCCACCTCGGTGAAGAAGGCGCCGAGGTGTCCCTGCATGCAGTAGAGCTCGGCGGCGAAGTTGCCCACATGTGCGCTCTCGACCTCTTCCGGCGTGACCTCCAGGCATTCAATGAATTCTGATTTGTCCCACGCAAGCATGATCTGATTCTCTCCAGGTCGATATCGCCCCGATTCAGCTGCATGCGGCGATTCGGACTCTCTCCGGTCAGCGGTTGCAAGCGTCGCACACGTCGGCCAATGGTACGGTGTCCGAACGGTCTCACCCAGACTGCGTCTAGGCGATGACGTGCGCGGTCGAGGCTCGTTCCAGTGGTGCAGCGTCTCCAGGGTGGGAAGCATCAGGCGCCACTCAATTCGCACCTCGCAGCTCCGCGCGAAAGAGCTCGTTGAGGCTGTCCATCGCAGTTATTGCCGTGGACTCGACCTGAACTTCTTCGAGCTGTTCCAGCTCACGCTCGATGAATGCGTGAATGCTCGCAACCGGGGGTTCGAGGCCCATTTCAGGCGCGGCCCGCTTTCTTTCCAGGAGGCTTCCGATGTCGGCCAGGAGGGCTCGCTCTCCGTCGATGAGGTGGAGCAGCTTCTCGAACTCGATCGGCGCGGGTTTGCCATAGCGCTCGAGCCAGCGCACGGAAAGAAGAGGGCGAAGAACGTAGAAGTATTTCTTCAACGGCACCAGATCCGCCTTCAGGTACCCGCGGTAGTTCGTCTTCGCCATGCTTCGGTAGTGGTGTACCCCCCGTACGCAGGAGTAGACCGATGGCAGGAGACTCCGGGCGCTGGCGGCGAAGGCGCCTCTCTCCACATAGACGATCGGCGATTGAATCCACTCGACGAAGGCGGGGTTGGACCGCGCGAAAAGTCGAAGCGCCTTCCTGATGTCCCACCCATTGAGATCGATGTCATCGACGATGGGGTATTCGATGACGTCGCGCTTCTCCTCGAGGTCCACCGACAGGTACCAGTCGGGTTCGTGGGCGTAGATGAATCGGGCGTCGTAATCACTGTTGGGAGATTCGAAGCCCCATGCACGACTGCCGGATTCGACCGCCAGCAACACTCGTACGCCGTGCTCCTGTTCGGCTCTCTCGATGCGGGTGAGGACCTCGGAACGAACTGCTTCAGGGATCATGACGCTCAACCATCTCAGGGCCGATCGCAGGCGCGACGAGTCGACGGCCCAGCCCGCTTCGACGCCAATTCCCGGGGGCCCCGCTCGCGACGGCGCCTGGCGGACAGCACAAGTGGACGGATCACGTTCCGTTGCCCGAAATACTAGCGGGACGTCGGGGGGGAGTCGACCGCCGCCTGATAGAGTAAGACCACCGATCGGTTGCTTCCCAGGTCCACCCGTGTCCGCGGAACCCTTAGCCTGCACCGAGCGTGGTCCGCACCGCGCCCGGCCCACCCCGCACCGGCACGCGCTCGCCGTGGCCGTCGCAATGGTCTGCGCTTGGCTCGCCGCTTCACCGGTGAACGCTCAGGCGGCCGACGATCACTGCCCGGTTCCGGGCACCTGGCTGAGTCCGGGCCAGGGTGAGTCGCTGCCGGTCGATCGTCCGCTGGCTACGTTTGCCGAGCGGCCGGTGGTACTGCTTGGCGAGGTCCACGACTCAGCCGAGCATCACCGCTGGCAGTTGCAGGTGCTCGCGGGGCTGCATGCCTTTCAGCCGAACATGGCGATCGGCTTCGAGAGCTTCCCCCGACGCGTGCAACCGGTGCTCGACGACTGGGTCGCCGGACGGCTCGACGAGCGCGCCTTCCTGGAAGCGGTCGAATGGCGCAAGGTGTGGGGTTTCGATTCGGCCCTGTATCTGCCGTTGCTGCACTTCGCGCGCCAGAACCGCGTTCCGATCTTCGCGATGAACGTCGAGCGTGCGCTGGTGGCCAGGGTAGGGCGCGAAGGCTGGGCCGCCATACCCGCCGACGAGCGCGAGGGGCTGTCCGATCCGGCGCCGCCCGCCGAGGCCTACATAGACTCGCTGGCCCGTGTCTACACGCAATTCCATCCGCCATCGGCCACCGGGGGGCGGGAGGAGCCGGGCATCGGTTCGCCCGGGTCCGTCCGTCAGAGTGTCGCCTTTCAGCGCTTCGTCCAGGCGCAGCAGACCTGGGACCGTGCCATGGCCCAGGCGCTGGCCGACGCACGCGGCCGGCACCCGGGGGCGTTGATCGTGGGTATCGTCGGGCGAGGGCATCTCGAGTATCGCTGGGGCATTCCGGCGCAACTCGATGACCTGGGTATTGCAGACTCGGCGGTACTGCTGCCCGTCAACCGGAAAGAAGACTGCGCCTCGCCCGACGCCGATCTTGCGGATGCCCTGTTCGTCGTGGAAGAAGACCGGTCGGTCGCGCGCTGGCGCGCGCGACTGGGCGTGTCGCTGGTCGACAGCGAAGACGGCGTGCGCGTGGCCCGGGTGCTGGACGGCAGCGTGGCCGAGGCGGCCGGAATCACCGTGGACGACATCGTGGCACTGGCCGCGGGCACACCGGTGCGCAATACCGTTCAGCTGGTGGAGATCATTCAGCGCATGGCACCGGGAACCTGGCTGCCCATGACCGTGATCCGCAAGGGCGAGGCGGCCGCGCTGGTGGCGCGCTTCCCCGGTCAACGCGAGCCGGCGCGATGATCGCAATCGTTCGAACCATCGTGCTCGGGCTTTTCGGGCTGCTCTTTGCAAGCGACGTACTCGCCGGCGAGCAACCGACGTTGCGCCACGAAATCGAGGCCACGCTGGATCCTGTCGCGCGGTCGCTCACACTCGAAGACACCCTGATCGTCAGCGGGCGGGAACGCTTGCGCTTCCGACTCGCGCCGTGGGTGACCGTCGGTGAGATCACGGTGAATGATGCCGCCGTGCCCGGCGTACGCCAATCCGGTGACACCTGGGAACTCCCGTTGCCCGACAGCAGCGAGCACCGGGTGAGGGTGCAGCTTCAGGCCAGCCTGCCGCCACTGCCGGAGCGCCCGGACCGACGCGGCTTCGTGCCGCCGGCGGCATCGGGCGAAGCCGGCAGCTTCCTCAGCAGCCGCGCGGGCTGGATGCCGGTGACCGACGACGAGCGCGTCGATTACCGCCTGCAGCTGTCTGTGCCCGGCCCGTATCGGGCCATCGCCACCGGCGCGTTGGTGGAGGAAAAGAAGGACGCATCGCATCATCAGGTGGTGGTGCAGGCGGCCGATGTCGCCGAGTTGCCCACCGTGTTCGCCGGGCGCTACGTGATTGGCGAGCGCATCGCAGACGGTATTCGGCTTCGCACCTGGTTCGAGCCCGACCAGGCCGGGCTCTCGGACGGGTATCTGGATGCCGCCTTGCGTTACCTGAGCCGCTACAGCGCCCTGATCGGTGCCTATCCGTACCCGGAGTTTCACATCGTTTCGTCGCCGCTGCCCGTGGGGCTGGGTTTCCCGGGCGCGGCCTATGTCGGCCGCATGGTGTTGCCGCTGCCCTTCATGAAGACGCGCTCGCTGGCGCACGAAGTGCTGCACAACTGGTGGGGCAATGCGGTGGCCGTGGACTATGCGGCCGGCAACTGGGCCGAAGGCCTGACCACCTACCTGGCCGATCATGCGCTCGCCGAAGACACGGGCGCCGAAGCCGCGCGCGAGCTGCGGCTGAACTGGCTGCGCGACTTCGCGGCGTTGCCGCCCGAGCGCGACCAGCCGGTGACCGCATTCACCGCCAAGGTCCACGACGCCGCCCAGGTGATCGGCTACGGGAAGGTGGCCTATGTCTTCCACATGCTGCGTGGCGAGATCGGTGAGGCGGCGTTCACCAAGGGCCTGCGGGAGTTCTGGCGCCAGAACAAGTTCCAGGTCGCCAGCTGGGAAGCGCTGCGCCGGGCCTTCGAACAGGCCGCAGGGCGCGACCTGGGCTGGTTCTTCGAGCAATGGCTGCAACGCGCCGGCGCTGCGCGCATCGAACTCGCCAGCGCACGAGTCGACCGGTCGGGCCAGGGCTATCGCGTCACATTGGCGCTGCAACAAACCGCCCCTGCATACCGGCTGAGCGTACCGGTCGAAATCGAGACCCGCGACGGCACGCTGCGCCAGCGGGTCACGCTTTCCGGCCCGGCCGAGACCGTTTCGATCGACACGGACTCGGAGCCGCTCGCCGTGCACGTCGACCCGGAAAACGATCTGTTCCGCAACCTTCTGCCCGGCGAGTCCGTGCCGATTCTGCGGGACGTCACCCTGGCCACCGGACCTCAGGTTGCTGTCGCTGCCACCGACCCGGACATGGCGGGCAGCGCGCAACGGCTCATCGAACGATTGCTGCCCGACACGGTCGAGAGGCTCGGGGCCGGCGACACACCGGATACCGACCGTCCGCTGGTCGTCGTCGGCAGCAGTGCAGAGGTTGCCTCATGGTTCGCGCGCATCGGTGTGGACACCGAGCCCGCCGAGATCGCCGGTCGCGGAAGCGCGCGCGTCTGGGTGAGCAGGCGCAAGGGGCAGGCGCCGGTCCTGGTGATCAGCGCCGACGACCGCGCCGCGCTCGATGCGTTGCTGAGGCCGCTGCCGCACTATCGGAACAAGAGCTACCTGGTCTTCGAGGGGTCCCGCGCGGTGGCATCCGGCGTTTGGGTGCCGCGGGAGAGCCCGTTGTCATGGCGGTGGGGAAGGGGGGCGTCTGAGGCGCCCGCGAAACCGGGGAGCTGAGGGGCGCCCGGCGCTGTTCGCGCGGCGGCTGCCGCACCGAACGAACTAATAGCCTTTGGATGGCGGGCCCTCGGGATACTGGGGGAGATCATCCGAGATCTCCAGCCAGGGTTGTTTCGACGACACCCAGAAATGCATATCGGGTTCGAAGAGCGACGGCTCGTCCAGACTTCCGGCCGTCAATCCGATCACACCTGCGGAAACGCGCCGCGAAAAAATGCTCGAACCGCACCGCGAGCAAGCCCCTCTCTCGAGCGTCTCCGATGAGAAGAAACTGATGGTCGGACCCGTGATGGAAACATCTTCGATACGCATGAGCACCCGGGCATTGAAGGCAGCCCCGATGGCTTTCTGGCACTCCCTGCAGTGACACACCCTCTGATTCAACGGATCGGCAGTGGTCTCATACCGGACAGCACCGCATGAGCACCCGCCTCGAAAATTCGTCACTTGATACGGCTCCGTCGGGTCACGTTGGTTGAATGCGCTGGGATGTCAGCCGGGGTAGCAACGATAGCGCACGATCCGCGCGCGGACGAGCCCGTGTCGTCGTACATGCCCGTTGCCATTGCCGCTCCGGCCCAAGGCAGGTCAGACCCGTTACGTGTACAGCCGGAGCATCCCGCGGGTCTGACACTACAGCTTTGCGCCCGACCTCACAGATACTCTCGAATTATCGGGTTCGGCTGAAAAATGGGCGCAATCACTTTCGAGTTTCCATCCAAGACAACCATGTCATGAAGATGCAACAGCCTATTATCCACTCGAATCTTCCCGGTTCCCGGCAACCGCCACGGAACCCCTCCGATGCGCAACAGTTCCTTCTCTAAGGCACTGGATATGAGAAGTACGAACTCGTCATCGGTTACGCCCGCTCGCTCGGCGGAGCGTTCGTTCAGGTGCGGGTATTCCGGACTTACTGAATCGCCCCGGGTTTTGAGGAGGCTCCGTTATCTGAGAGTATGGAGCCATGAGGAAGTCGAACAAGTTCTCGCCTGAGGTCCGTGAACGCGCGGTGCGGATGGTCCAT
>JAUIAI010000205.1 GCA_030425615.1 Gammaproteobacteria bacterium | reverse complement strand
TGCAACGACCGCCGACCTGATGAACCAGGCCGCCGCCAGCGGCAACCTGCTCTGTCGCACCGGCGCCCTGGTGCGCACGGTTGAGGTGGACAGCCGCGGAGCTGCACGCGGCGTGGTCTGGTATGACCGCGAGACCCGCCGTCTTGAACGGGCGTCTTCGCCGATTGTCTTCCTGTGCGCCTCGGCGCTGGAATCCACACGTATCCTGATGATGTCAGGCGACGGCGGCATCGGAAACGGCTCCGGCCACCTTGGCCGCTATGTCATGGATCACTTGATGCAGCGCGCCGAGGGGATCGGCCCCGCCCTGCCCGGCGGCAACGAGACCGTGCTGACTGGAGACGTGGAACTCCGGCGCCGGGCCGACGCGGACCGGCCCGAGCTCATCGTGCTGGCGGATCAGATGGTCGTGGACGCCGACACCGAGACCGCGCGCACCGATGGGCCGGTGAACATCCGCCAGGGAGACGTCCGCTTGACGGCGGTCGGCATGGAATTTGATAATGTATCGCGGGCGCTACAGTTGTCTTCCCAAGTCAGGGCAGTGGTGCCGGTCCCGAAACCCGTCGCCGAGTCCGAGGCCCCCGTTGACGCACGGTCGCGCGTGCCGGGGCCAGATTCGGGTTGAGTTCCCCGTCATGCTGCGCCTGATCCGCCTGATCCCCGTCGCGATCCTTTCCGCCTCGCTGTTCGCCTCCCCGGCGTGGCGAGCGGCTCACGCCCAGGAGTCGGCCACGCCGGTCGAGGCCATTCAGATCGAGGCCGACCGGATGGAATACGACGACCGTCGCCAGGTCAACGTCTTCTCCGGCAACGTCGTGCTCGTGCGCGGAACGCTCGAGATCCGCGCCGCGCGCCTGGTCCTGGTCCAGGACACGCAGGGCAATGCGCGGGCCGAGGCAACCGGCGAACCGGCGCGTTTCCGCCAGACCCGCGAGGCGACCGGCGAAACCATCGAAGGCTCGGGCCGCGAATTGCGATACGACGACGCGTCGCAGGAACTGCAACTCGTCGACGGCGCGCGTCTGCGCAAGAGTGTCGACGGCCGGCTGTCGGACGAGGTCCAGGGCGGGCGCATCGTGTACAGGCGCGACACCGACCACCTCACCGTGCAGGGCGCCCCGTCCGAGGACGCCGAGAAACCCGGCCGGGTACGGGTGATCATCCAGCCGCGCCCGGACGGCGGCTCATCGCCGGCGCTGCCGCTCAGGCCCGCTCGTCCGAACGGGCGCTCGTAGTGAAGTCGACCCTGGCCGGGCGCCGCGTCGCGCCGGAGGCGCCCTCCGCATGCGCGTGACGACGCCCTCGCCGCCCGACGATCAGACCGCCGAAGAACATCGGCCCGCGAATCCGTCCATGCCGACGGCCGGCGTCGCCCCTGCCGCGCCGCGCGGGTCCCCGGACAGCGGGGCGCGGCAGGCCGACGACGCCGCGAGCGGTAGCCGGCTCTCGGTGCGGGCCCTGCGCAAGGCGTATCACGGGCGCGAGGTCGTACAGGACGTCTCCCTGTCCGTTGCGAGCGGAGAAGTGGTCGGCCTGCTCGGCCCGAACGGGGCGGGCAAGACCACGTGCTTCTACATGATCGTCGGACTCGTGCCCTCCGACGGCGGTGAGATCATGCTGGACGGCGTCGCCCTGGGGCGCCTGCCCATCCACCGCCGGGCCCGGCTCGGGCTCAGCTACCTGCCGCAGGAAGCTTCGGTCTTTCGCAAGCTGACGGTGGAGGAGAACATCCGGGCGGTGCTCGAGCTGCAGATCGACGAGCGTGGCAAGGCGCTCAAGCGGGCGGTGGTCAACCAGCGCCTGGAGGCGCTCCTGGCAGAGCTCCAGATCGAACACATCCGGTCGAACACGGCGCTGTCGCTGTCCGGCGGCGAGCGGCGACGCGTCGAAATCGCCCGCGCGCTGGCGAATTCCCCCCGCTTCGTGCTTCTCGACGAACCGTTTGCCGGCGTCGACCCGATCGCGGTCATCGAGATCCAGCGAATCGTGAAGTTCCTCAAGGAAAGGGGCATCGGCGTGTTGATCACCGACCACAATGTGCGAGAGACCCTTGGAATCTGCGATCGGGCCTATATCATTCGGGCAGGTACCGTTCTTGCTTCCGGCGTCCCGCAGGAGGTGATCAAGAACGAGGACGTGCGTCGCTACTACCTGGGCGAGCACTTTTCGATGTAAGCCGTCACCCTTGAGTCTCGAACCGCGCGGCCAACGCCGCCCGACGCCCCCGGGCTACCGGCACCCCCGGTCCCTTCCCCCGAACGGGGTGCGCCTCAGATGATGAAGCCCGGACTTCAGCTCCGGGTCGGCCAGCACCTTGCGCTGACCCCCCAGCTGCAGCAGTCGATCCGCCTGCTCCAGCTGTCCACGCTCGAACTGTCGCAGGAGATCGAACAGGCGCTGGCCGACAATCCGATGCTCGAGCGGGTCGACGACCCCCTCGACTCGGCCGTGCGGCTGGCTCCGAACGGCGGTCTGGAAAGCGCGGGCCACGACTCCGGGCAGGCACAGGCGTCGGCCGAGCCCGCGCCGGCCGATTCCGGGTCCGGGTCCGAAAACCGCGACGAGGCGGACCCCTATGCGGGCGGGGACTCTTCCGCCTACGCGGAAGAGTGGCCGACCGCCGGCACCCGCGGTTCCTCGGACCGCGACGATGAAGCCGACTATCCGCAACTCGCCGGGTCGGCGCCGTCGCTGCGTGACCACCTCGGCGACCAGCTCGCGGGCACGCTGGCCTCCAGCCGGGACCGTGCACTGGTCACCCTGTTGATCGACGAACTCGATGACGACGGGTACCTACCGACACCCTGTGAGGAAATCCTCGCGAGCCTGCCCGCCGAACTCGAGATCGACGAAGGCGAGTTGGCGGCCGCCCTGCGGCTGCTGCAGAGCTTCGACCCCGTCGGTGTGGGCGCGCGCGATCTGCGCGAGAGCCTCCTGCTGCAACTCGAGGCGATCGAGCACGAATGCCCGGACGGACACGAGTCCGTCGAGCTGGCCCGGGCCATCGTCTCGGGACACCTGGACGCACTCGCCGCCAAGGACTTCAAACGCCTGCGTCGCGCGCTCAAGTGCACCGACGAAGCCTTGCGCGACGCCCACCGGCTGATCCTGTCGCTCGACCCCCGCCCGGGCGCCCGCTTCAGCTCTCAGACCGCCGATTACGTGGTGCCCGATGTGGTCGTACGCCGCCTCGAGGGCCAATGGGTAGCCACCCTGAATCCGGCCGTCATGCCCCGGCTGCGCGTGAACGACGTGTACGCCGACGTGTTGCGCAAAAACCGCGGCATCAACGGGGACTTGTCGGGCCACCTACAGGAGGCCCGCTGGCTGATCAAGAACGTCCAGCAGCGATTCGAGACCATTCAGCGAGTTTCCCAGGCGATTGTCGACCGGCAGCGCGCATTCTTCTCGCACGGCGAGATCGGAATGAGACCCCTGGTGCTCCGAGAGATTGCCGATATACTGGATTTGCATGAATCCACCGTGTCGAGGGTGACGACCCAGAAGTTCATGCTGACGCCTCATGGCATCTTCGAACTCAAATACTTCTTCGGCAGTCACGTGGCCACCGACAGCGGTGGCGCAGCCTCCAGCACGGCGATCCGTGCGCTGATCAAACAACTCATCAACGCGGAGGACACCAAGCACCCACTCTCAGACAGCCAAATCGCCAAACTTCTCGGTGAGCAGGGATTCGTGGTGGCCAGGCGAACGGTCGCCAAGTACCGCGAATCGATGCGCATCGCGCCGGTCTCCCAACGAAAAGTGCTCTGACCGACGCGGGCGCAGGAAGGACCTGCGAACCAAGCCTCATCTCTCTCATGCCGGGCCGGTCAACCCCGGTTGCAGGCTTCAGGAGGTCGCATGAATCTTTCGATCACCGGACACCATGTCAGCGTCACCCCCGCCATCCGGGACTACGTCGTTGGCAAGTTGGATCGCATCACCCGCCACTTCGATCACGTGATCGACATGCAGGTGCTGCTATCGGTCCAGAAGCACGATCAGAAAGCCGAGATCAATCTCCATGTGCGCGGCAAGGATCTATTCGCCGAGGCTGTCGACGAAGATCTTTACGCCGCCATCGACGGGCTGGTCGACAAGCTCGACCGCCAGGTCATCAAACACAAGACCAAGATCGTCAATCACCGGCACGAGGCGTTGAAGCGTCAACCACTTGCCGAGTAATCCTCCAGCGATAGCTTAGAAAAGGCGGGTCGGAGGCCCCACCCGGTGCCTGTTGACCCGCCTGCGCAGCTCGTCGCTTCACGGTCGGCTCATCCGCCGAAAATGAGATCCCTGTCACGGGACACGGCCACTGAAATGGGGGACAATATTTGCTGCAAAGCAGCAAGCCTTCTCGGAGTGGCCAGCACGGGCCCGGCGGTCGATCCCCGGGCCCTTCACGCAAATCCCTCCGGGCTTTCCGGCTCCTGCTCGGTACGAACCAGAGACCGGATAGGCTTGGCCTTCCGGCGCCTGAAGCAGGATCGGCGCGAGGCCGTCACATCATGAATCGAATCTCCCGACTACTGGCGCCCGGCAACATCCAGATCGATGTGCCGGTCACGAGCAAGAAAAGGCTTTTCGAGCAGGTTGGTCAGATGTTCGAGGACAGCCATGGCCTCGAACGCGACAAGGTCTTCGACAGCCTGTTCGCTCGTGAGCGACTCGGCTCCACGGGTCTGGGTGAGGCAGTGGCCATTCCCCACGGCCGCATCAAGGGGCTTCGCGACGCTCACGCCGCGGTGATCCGCGTCGCCACGCCCATTCCCTTCGACGCGCCCGACGGTCAGCCCGTCAGACTGCTGGTGTTCCTCCTCGTGCCGGAGAACGCCAACGAAGAGCATCTGGAGATCCTCTCGGAACTCGCGGAGCTCCTCTCCGACGACAACATTCGCCAGGCGCTGATCACGGAAACCGACACCACGGCGATTCATCGCATCCTCACCACCTGGACGCCCTACCACCCCGCGTCATGATTTCTGCGATGAACCCGAACTTCGGAAGATGAGTCTCTCGGTCGCCGATCTCGTCCACGCCTGTCGCGATTCGCTGACCCTGTGCTGGATATCTCCCGAAGGAGTCGGCGGTGATCGTGAAGCGGCCGACGTCGGAGGCGAGCCCGCCGACCTGGTCGGTCACCTGAACCTGATCCACAGTCAGCGGACCCACGTGCTGGGAGCCCCCGAGCTCCGGTACTGTGAAGCGCTGGGTCGGAAGGCACGCGACCAGCTCGTCGCGGACCTTCTCGAGGGTGAACCCCCGGCACTCATCATCGCCGAGGGACTGGACTGCCCGCCCTGGCTGTTCGAGCCATGCGTCAGCGCCAGCGTTCCCGTGATCGGCGCCCAGCAATCGGCCGCCGGCGTCATCGACCGCATGCGCAGCGTGCTGAACCGGGCGACCGCGAACCGGGTCACGATGCACGGCGTGCTCATGGACGTGCTGGGAATGGGTGTGCTTATCTCCGGGGAATCCGGACTCGGCAAGAGCGAACTCGCTCTCGAACTGATCAGCCGCGGCCACGGGCTCGTTGCCGACGACGTGGTGGAGCTTGCCCGCATCGCCGAGAACGTCATCGAGGGCCGCTGCCCTCCCCTGCTGCAGAATCTCCTCGAGGTGCGCGGTCTGGGTCTGCTCGACATCCGCACGATCTTCGGGGAAACGGCCGTGCGCCGGCGGATGCGACTCAAACTGATCGTCCACCTCCAGCGTGCGATTCCGTACAAGGAAACCGAGCGGCTTCCCTTGCAGGCTCTCACCCAGAACGTCCTGGGGCTGCCGGTGCGCAAGATGATCCTTCCGGTGGCCGCCGGCCGCAA
>JAUIAI010000204.1 GCA_030425615.1 Gammaproteobacteria bacterium | reverse complement strand
CTTCTCACCGAAGACGTCCCAGAGGGTGACGGGCGCGGCACGGAAGTCCGGCTCGGGCAGGCCCAGCCGCTCGAGCCGGGCGGACAGCTTCTCGGACGCCTGACCGGCCGCGGCCAGGCCCGTGAGGTCGCCCTTGACGTCGGCCATGAACACCGGCACACCGATGCTCGAGAACTGTTCGGCCAGCACCTGGAGGGTGACCGTCTTGCCTGTGCCGGTGGCTCCGGTGATCAGGCCATGCCGGTTCGCCATGCGCGGCAGCAGGTCGATGGGCATCGAGCGATCCGCGGCCGAGGCCTCGGGGGGCCTGACATAGGCGAGCGTCAACGGTTTCATGGGCCTCGTCCGGGTCTGGATCCGATGGCCAATGATAAAATCAAACGTTTCTCCGGCGCTGTCAACGGCTGTCAACGACGAGGAACTCATGGCCGGGCATTCCAAGTGGGCCAACATCAAGTACAAGAAGGAGCGTGCCGACGCCAAGCGCGGCAAGCTCTTCACCCGCCTTATCAAGGAGTTGACCGTCGCCGCCCGTGAAGGCGGCTCGGATCCCACCAGCAATCCGCGCCTGCGCCTCGCGATGGACAAGGCCTCCGGCGCGAACATGCCCAAGGACACCGTCCAGCGGGCCATCCAGCGTGGCGCCGGCGAACTCGACGGCGTGAGCTACGAGGAGATCCGCTACGAGGGCTACGGTATCGGCGGCGCGGCGGTCATCGTCGACTGCCTGACCGACAACCGTACGCGCACGGTCGCGGAAGTTCGTCACGCCTTCTCCAAGCACGGCGGCAATCTGGGCACCGACGGCTCCGTGGCCTTCCTGTTCACCCACTGCGGCCAGTTCCTGTTCGCCCCGGGCACGGACGAGGACCAGGTCATGGAGGTGGCCGTCGAGGCAGGCGCGGACGACGTCATCACGGACGACGAAGGCGGCATCGAAGTCATCTGTCCGCCGACCGGATTCGCGCAGGTCAAGGCGGCGTTCGATGCCGCCGGGCTCGAACCCGAAATGGCCGACATCACGATGAAGCCCTCGACGGAGACCGTATTCGAGGGCGACCAGGCGGTGTCCATGCAGAAGTTGCTCGATGCGCTCGAGAACCTGGACGACGTCCAGCAGGTGTACACGAACGCGGTGATCGCCGAGGCCGACGAGTGAGCGCCGCGGCGCAGGGCGGCAGCGGCCTCGAACTGCTGGTGATCGGCGGCGGGGGCCGCGAGCACGCGCTCGCCTGGACGCTGGCGAGGAGCCCGCGCGTCGCCAGGGTCCACGTGGCGCCGGGCAATGCCGGCACGGCCCGCGAACCCGGTCTGAGCAATCTGCCGCTCACCGGTCACGACGAGTTGGCGGCCTTCTGCCGTCAGACGGGCATCGCATTCGTGGTCGTCGGCCCCGAGGCGCCGCTGGCCGCCGGCATCGTCGACGATTTCCGGGCGGCCGGCATATCGGTGTTCGGACCCGACCGGGCGGCGGCGCAACTCGAAGCGTCCAAGGACTTCGCCAAGTCGTTCATGCAGCGACACGGCATTCCCACGGCGGCGCATCGCACGTTCACCGATGCCGAATCCGCCCACGCCTACGTCCGCGAGCGCGGTGCACCCATCGTGGTGAAGGCGGACGGCCTGGCCGCCGGCAAGGGCGTGGTGGTGGCGGAGAGCACCGCGGACGCGCACGCGGCCATCGACATGATGCTCACCGAGGGCGGCATGGGCAGCGCCGGCGCGCGCGTCGTGATCGAGGACTGCCTGGTCGGCGAGGAGGCGAGTTTCATCGCACTGGTGGACGGTGAGCATGTGCTCGCCCTGGCATCCAGCCAGGATCACAAGCGCCTGCAGGACGGCGACCGCGGGCCCAACACCGGCGGCATGGGCGCGTATTCGCCCGCACCGGTGGTCACGGAAGCGCTTCACCAGCGTATCCTGGACCAGGTCATCCGGCCGGTGGTCACCGGCATGCAGTCAGACGGCCTGCGCTACACGGGCTTTCTCTATGCGGGTCTGATGATCGGTCCCGACGGCGAACTCAACACGCTGGAGTTCAACTGCCGCATGGGTGACCCGGAGACCCAGCCCATCCTGATGCGGCTGCGCTCCGATCTGGCGACCGTCATCGAGGCCGCGCTGGCCGGCCGCCTCGACACCGTCTCGCTCGACTGGGATCCTCGTCCGGCCGTCGGTGTGGTGCTCGCCTCGCACGGCTACCCGGCATCCCCCCGGACCGGGGACGCCATCCACGGTCTCCCACCGGACGGCAATGCGATCACCCCCGACTGCCACGTGTTCCACGCCGGCACGCGCGCGGACGACGGCACGGTGCTCACCTCGGGCGGGCGCGTGCTCTGCGTGACCGCGCTCGGGACCGACGTGCGGGCTGCTCGCGCCAACGCCTATGGGGCCGTCGGCGGCATCACGTTCGACGGTCGCCAGTTCCGCACCGACATCGCGCACCGGGCACTGGACCGCGCCCCCACGAACGGAGACGAGCCATGAGCGGCGCTGTGGACGCGGCGGCGGTACGCGACTATCTGGTGGGACTGCAGGCGCGGATCGTCGCCGGCCTCGAGGCGATCGACGGCAACCCCTTCGAACACGACGCCTGGCAGCGCGAGCAGGGCGGCGGCGGCATCAGCCGGGTGATCGAGAACGGCAGCGTATTCGAACGGGGCGGCGTGATGTTCTCCCACGTGATGGGCGAAGGCCTGCCGGCCTCGGCGAGCGCCAGCCGCCCGGGACTGGCGGGGCGCCCGTTCGAGGCCATGGGCGTGTCGCTGGTCATCCATCCGGCCAATCCGCACGTTCCCACCGTGCACATGAACGTACGTTTCTTCACGACCACCGATGCCGAAGGTGCCTCCCCGGTCTGGTGGTTCGGTGGCGGGATGGATCTCACCCCCTTCTACCCGGTGGAAGAAGACGTCGTGGCCTTCCATTCGGCCGCACGCGATGCCCTCGCGCCGTTCGGCCCGGACCTGCACCCGCGTTTCAAACGCTGGTGCGACGAGTACTTCTATCTCAGGCATCGCGCCGAGGCGCGCGGAGTCGGCGGCATCTTCTTCGACGACCTCAACACACCGGATTTCGACACCGCGTTCTCGCTCGTACGCTCGGTCGGCGACGCATTCCTGCCGGCCTATGCACCGATCGTGGAGCGTCGCCGTGGGCAGTCGTTCACCGAGCGCGAGCGCGGCTTCCAGCTCATGCGCCGCGGCCGCTATGTCGAATTCAACCTGGTCTACGACCGGGGCACCCTGTTCGGCCTGCAGTCGGGCGGCCGCACGGAATCGATCCTCGTCTCGATGCCGCCGCTGGCCCGCTGGACGTACGACTGGACGCCGGAACCCGGATCGCCCGAGGCCCGCCTGGCGGACTTCCTCGAGCCCCGCGACTGGGTATGACCCACCCTTCGGCCGGCACGAAACGCATCGCGATTCTCGGCGGGGCCTTCGATCCGTTCCACATCGGGCACGTGGCCCTGGCGCGGGCCGCCCGCGAAGCGCTCGTGCTGGACGAACTCGTCCTCATGCCCACGGGCCACTCCTGGCAGAAGCCCGGCCAGCGGACGCCTGCCGAACACAGACTCGCAATGGCGAGGCTGGCGGCAGCCGAGCTGGGCGGCGTCACCGTGGACGACCGGGAGGTCGTGAGGGACGGGCCGACGTACACGGTCGAAACCCTGCGGGCGCTGCGTGCGGAGCTGGGCCCCGGCGCGTGTCTGATCCTCTTGCTGGGCTCCGATCAGCTCCACAATCTGGCCACCTGGTGGCACTACGAGGAGCTTCTCGATCTGGCCAATCTCGCCGTCACGCAACGCGAGTCCACCCCGCTCACGGAGCTGCCGCCCCCGGTGGAAGCGTTGCTGGAGAAGGCCGGAAGGCAGGCGCTCAGCGGCGCACCGGCGGGCGAGATCGTCTTCTTCCGAATGCCGCCGACCCCGGTGTCCTCGACGGCTCTGCGCCGGGCAATCGCCCGGTCCGAGCCGGTTCAGGAGTTGTTGCCGGCCGGCGTACTCGACTACATCCACCGCCACCGGCTCTACAGGCCCGCGGATTGCGCGGCCTGAGAGCGGAAGAACGCACGGGTTCTCAATGGATCTCAGAAAGCTGCAACGCGTGGTCGTCGACGCACTCGACGACATCAAAGGTCAGGACATCAGGGTCTTCAACACCAGCCGGCAGACGGCGGAGTTCGACCGGGTCGTGATCGCCACCGGTCAGTCGAACCGACAGACCCGGGCGCTCGCCGACCACGTCTGCGACAAGGTCCGGGAAGCCTGCGGGCAGGTGGTGTCGCGCGAAGGCGGCGAGACCGGCGAGTGGGTGCTGGTGGACCTCGGCGACATCGTCGTGCACGTCATGCAGCCCGAGATCCGTGCCTACTACAACCTCGAAGAGATCTGGGGCGCCGTGCCGGTCAGACTGCGGGTCGGTCCGGAGACGGCGGGCAAGGCGGCAAGCGCGCCCTCGAAGGCCGCGACGACGGGTGCCAGGAAGGCCGCCCTTGCGACCGGAAAGGCGGCGCCCGCCAAGCCGGGTGCGAAGAAACCGGCCAGCCGGAAGTCCGCGGCCAAGCCGGGTGCGAAAAAACCGGTCGCCCGGAAGTCAGCGGCCAAGCAGCCGGGCACGAAGAAACCGGCCGCCGGTCGGACCACCGCGCGCAAGGCTCCCGCCGGAAAACCGGCGACCGGCGCGAAGCGCGATGCGTCAGGATCGGCCGCGCGATCCCCTGCTGCGTCTGCGCCACGCGCCCGCTCCCGAACCACGCGATCATGAAACTCACCGTCCTCGCCGTCGGCACACGGATGCCTGACTGGGTTCGCGCGGGGGTCGACGAGTACACCCGACGAATGCCGGCCGAGCTCCCGGTCCACTGGCAGGAAATCCGGGCAGAAGCCCGGTCCCGGTCGTCGGATGCGGCCCGCTGCATGACCCGGGAAGCCGAACGAATCACGGCAGCCCTGCCCGCCGGGGCCTGGAAGGTCGTGCTCGACGAACGCGGACGAGAGCACGACACCGCCGGGCTCGCGCAGCGTCTGCAAGCCTGGCGCGAGCGCGCGGCTCCCGTCGCGCTCGTGATCGGCGGCCCGGACGGCGTCGATCCGGCGCTGCGCGAAAGCGCCGACGAAACACTGAGCCTGTCGCGACTGACGCTGCCCCACCCCATCGTGCGGGTCGTGCTCGCCGAGCAGATTTATCGTGCCTGGTCGGTCACGGCCGGCCATCCCTATCACCGCGCATGATCTGGCTGGCCTCCAAGAGTCCGCGCCGGCGCGAACTGCTCGATCAGATCGGCGTCGAGTACGAGTTGCTGCTGCCTGACGACCCGGACGCCGCCGAGGCGCTGGAAGCCGTACGCGCGCAGGAACCTCCGGACCGTTATGTCGTCAGGGTCACGCTGGCCAAGCTTGAACTGGCCGAGCGCACGCGGCGGGAACGCGGTCTGCCGCAGCGTCCGATCCTCTGTGCGGACACGACCGTGGCGGTGGGATCCAGGATCCTCGGCAAACCCGTCGACGCAGACGAGGCCAGATCGATGCTGGCCATGCTGTCCGGGCGCACGCATCGGGTGCTCAGCGCCGTCGCCGTACTGCGCGGCAGCCGGGCGCGCCACAGGATCCAGGTCTCGCGTGTGACGATGTGCCGGCTCAAGCCCCACGAGATCGACGCCTATGTCGCCGCAGGCGAATGCTTCGACAAGGCCGGCGGCTACGGCATCCAGGGATCCGCCGCCCGTTTCGTGCGACGGATCGAGGGCAGTTACTCCGGTATCATGGGTCTGCCGCTCTACGAGACCGCCCGCCTGCTCGGTTGCTGAACACACGCCGGGCGGGTCGTC
>JAUIAI010000203.1 GCA_030425615.1 Gammaproteobacteria bacterium | reverse complement strand
TGTCGCCCCAGCTCCTGTCCGTTCAGGGCCCGCTGACACGCCGTGTCGCAGACCTGCGCCTGGCCCTTTCGGCCATGGCCGCCGGCGACCCGCGCGACCCTTGGTGGGTGCCGGCGCCGCTGTTCGGGCCCCGCCCCGCACGGCCGATCCGGGTGGCGCTCACGTTCGATACGGGGGGAACGCCCGTGCACCCGGCCGTGCGCGAAGCCATCGAACGGTCGGCGGCCTGGCTGGCCGATGCCGGCTACGCCGTGGAGACAGTCGACCCGCCCGCCATGCGCGAGGCGGCGGAGCTCTGGGATCTGATCTCCCGCAACGACAACCTGTTGTTCATCAAGCCCGCGGTCCGGCGGGACGGCGACGATGCCATCCGCACGTCGTTCGGTCACCAGTTCGACGGCGAGCCTTTGCTGGACGCCGAAGCGCATGCACGGGCCATGGCCCGGCGCACCACGCTCATCCGACAGTGGGCCCTGTTCCTCGAACGGTACCCGCTGGTGCTCGGGCCGGTGAGCGCTGAACCGCCGTTCGAGCAAGGGGCGGACATCGCTTCTCGCGAGCGATCGCGCGCGGTGCTCGCCGCGCAGGGCACGCAGTTCGGCGTGCCCGTGCTCGGCCTGCCGGCCGTCGCGGTGCCCACGGGTCGTGCGGGGGATGTGCCGCTCGGGGTACAGATCATCGGACGCCGCTTCCGCGAGGACATGTTGCTGGATGCGGCGGCCGTGATCGAGGCACGCGAGCCGTCCGCCACGCCGATCGATCCGCGGTGGGACTGACCGGCCGGCCGGGTGCCGGGCTCCTGCTGCGCATGACGCGGCCGGGATTCCTCTCGATCACCGCCGTGGGCTGCCTGCTGGGTTTCTCGAGCGCGGCGACCGTCGGCTGCAGCCCGTCGCCGCCCATCGCGGCGGCGGTCATGCTGATCGCCCTGCTCGCGCACGCGGCGGCCAACGTGGTGAACGACTATCACGACGCGATCAACGGTTCCGACGACGCCAACCAGGGAGGCGTCTTTCCGTTCACCGGCGGCTCGCGCCTGATCCAGACGGGCGTCACGACCCTCCCGGGGACGGCCCGGGTCGCCGCCGGACTGTTCGCGGCCACCCTGCTTGCCGGCCTGGCGGTGGCGCTGACCCGTGACATCCGACTCGCGGCGATCGGCGCCTGCGGACTGTTGCTCGCCTGGAGCTATTCGGCGCCGCCGTTGAGGCTGATGTCACGCGGACTGGGCGAGGCCGCGGTCGCGACCGCGTGGGCGCTGGTCGTGATCGGGTCCGCGGCCTCCGTCTGTTTTGCCGCGCTGCCCCCGGCGGCGGCGGCCGCGCCGGGCTTCGGACTGATGCTCGCCAAGATCCTTCTGGTGAACGAGTTCCCCGACGCCGTGGCGGACCGCACGGTCGGCAAGCGGACACTCGTGGTGCGCCTGGGGCCCGACCGTGCGCGACGGCTCGATTCGGGACTCACCCTGGCCGCCTATGCGCTCCCGCTGCTATGCGTCGCCGCGGGGTGGTTGCCCGCCGGGGCGATCGCAGCCTGGGTCGCCCTGCCCGGTTCGATCGCCGCCGCGCGTGCACTGCGGCACGTGCCGGCGTCGCCAGGGGCCATGCGCTCCGCCATCGTCAGAACGATCGCATCCGCGCACGTCTACGGCCTGGCCACGGCCGCCGGCCTGGCAGCCTGAACGCCGGTCACCGGCCGTTTGCCTGACGCCCGGTCACGACACCAGCGGCGCAGGCATCGCCCGAGCGACGGGATCGGCGCCCCGCAGTCCTTCCATCACCGCCTCGGCCTGTCGTGAATCGAGTTGGCGCAGCGCCTCGAGCCGCGTCTGCCACCGACGGACCCGGCTTCGCCCGACATCCGCCACCTCGCAGGTGGCCGGCGCCCCGGACCCGGTCACAGCGGAATAGCCCGAGACCGCCCCGCCCGGGCGGCAGCGAATGAGCGTCGGTCCCGTCGCCTGGTGCCGGGCGACGGCGATGGCCTTGCCCAACCCGACGACGTCGTCGGCGTCCAGCGCCTCTCCCACCTGCCAGCCGTAGGCACGCAATCTGTCGAGGGTTGCGTCATACCCGCGGTAGCCGGCACCGCTCGCGTCTCCTTCGTCGAGCAGCACCACGAGACCGGACAGCCCCAGCCGGGCGGCGCGGGCCATCACCGCTTCCGCGCCCGCCGAGGACAGCGAGGCGCGATCGGCGAAGAGATAGGTTCGGAACCCGGTCAGCTCGCGTGCGCTCTCGCCGAGTTCCTCCGACACCCGCCGCCCCGCCTCGGCGGTCGAGACGGCCTGTTCGAGCGCCGTCATGCCGGAGACCCGTCGGGCGGCGCCGGCGTTGATACGCCGCTGACGATGCCGCGGTGGCGGCGGCGCCGTGCGGAACAACCCGGCCTGGGCGAGCGCGCGCTGCAGTGCCTCGCCACCGGCATGCGCGAACAGGCAGCGGTCCCTGGCAGGCCAGTCAGGCGTGTTCGGATCGTGGCGCAGATGACCGCTCAGGAGCGTGACCGCGGCGCTCGACAGCGCCGACGAGGCGGCCGGCAGACGCTTGCCACCCGGCGCGACGAGACCGGTGCTGGCCGCCTGCAACTGCTTCGCCCGAGCGAGAAGACGCTCGACCGCCTCGGAGCGATCCGCCCTGCCCGCGGCCTGCGGAGCCTGGAAACGACCCGGGTGCCAGGCGTCGCGGCCGGCGGCCACGCGAATGATGCGCTCGACTGAATCCATGATCGTGCCTCTCCCTGAAGTAGATCTTCACGCGCCGGATCGCGCGGTCCAGGACAGAGTAGGATCAGGTGAAGTTAAGGTAAAGTCAGATAAACTAGTCTTTGAGTTAAGCTTTTACTTAACCATGGATCAACCTGGGAAGGGTCGAGGATGAATGTCACGTTCAGACAGCTCCGGGTCTTCCAAGAGGTGGCCAGCCGCGCAAGCTTCGCCCGGGCGGCCGAGGCGCTGCACCTCTCCGCCCCCGCGGTGTCGATGCAGATCCGCGACCTGGAGAGCGCCGTGGGCCTCCCGCTGTTCGAGCGCGCCGGTCGGCGGGTGAGTCTAACCACGGCGGGCGAATACTTCATCGTCCATGCCCGCCGCATGCTCGGCGCGCTCAAGGACGCCGAAGATGCGATGGCCAGCTTCACCCGCGTGGAGGCCGGCCGGCTCACGGTGGGGATGGTGAGCACGGCGATGTACTTCGTTCCGCGTCTTCTGGCCCGCTTTCAGGAGGAGCATCCCGGCGTGGACGTCCGTCTGGAGATCGCGCACAACCGTGAGCAGATGTACCGGATGCTCGGTGCCGGCGAGATCGATCTGGCGATCATGGGTCGTCCGCCGCGTGATGTGGCCACCCGCGCCGAGGTCTTCGCCAGCCACCCTTTCGTATTCATCTGCCCGCCCGGACACCCATTGCTGGGAATCGGGCACCCGCCGGTGTCCGCGCTGGCGCCGTTCGGCTTCGTCGTGCGTGAACCTTCGTCCGGAACGCGCAACGCCATGGACCGGTTCTTCGCCCAGCGCGACTTCACGCCCCGCATCGCCATGCAGATGGACAGCAACGAGGGCATCAAACAGGCGGTGGCGGCCGGCCTCGGCATCTCGTTCCTGTCGTTGCACGCCCTTGGTCTGGAGGTTCAGACCGGCGCCCTGCGGATCCTGCACGTCCCGGACACCCCGGTGATGCGCAGCTGGCAGCTGGTGCGCCTGCCCGCCCGGGTGCTTTCGCCGGCCGTGGAGGCCTTCCGTTACTTCATGATCGCTCATGCGCCCGAGAGCCTCGCCGAGCAGGATGCCCGGCTGCTCGACCCGATGCTGACGCCGGGGCCACCGGACGCGCCCCCGGCGCACGAACCCGTAGCAAACGCGGACGAACAGGAGGGAACATGACCCGTTCCGAGACCGGTACCACGCTGATCGTCGGCGGCGGCATCATGGGCGCCGGCATCGCGGCGATCTTCACGGCCGCCGGCCAACCCGTGCAGGTGGTCAGCCCGTCGGCCGTCACCCGTGAAAGCCTGGCCACGAGAGTGGCCTCAGCCGCCGGACAGATCGGCAGCGACACACCCGCCGGCCGGTTGCGGGCCTGTGCGTCCCTGGCCGAAGCCGACTGGGACGAGATTTCGCTGGTCATCGAAGCCGCCACGGAAGATCTGCCGCTGAAGCAGGCGCTGTTCTCCGACATCGAAACCCGTGCACGGCCGGATGCCCTCCTGACCAGCAACACTTCGACGCTTCCGATCACCGGAATCGGCGCACGGATGCGGTCGCGCGACCGGCTGGCGGGTCTTCACTTCTTCATGCCGGCCCACCTCGTGCCGCTGGTCGAGGTGGTCAGCACCGGCGAGACCGACGAGGCCTGCGCGATGGCCCTGATCGCGCGCATGAGCGCCCTCGGCAAGGTTCCGATCCACGTTCGCCGCGATATCCCGGGATTCGTGGGCAATCGCATCCAGCACGCGATGATGCGCGAGGCTCTCGCATTGCTCGACTCGGGTGTCGCCTCGGCCGAGGACATCGATCTCGCGGTTCGCTACGGCTTCGGCTTCCGCTTTCTCGCGTGCGGCCCCATGCTGCAAAAGGAGATGTCTGGCTGGGACACGAATCTGCGGGCGTCGACGGCACTCTACCCGGAGCTCGACCGGGCCGACGGCCCGCCCGCCGTGATCCGGGAGATGGTCGCGCAGGGTGACACCGGCATGAAGAGCGGTCGCGGCATCTGGCAGTGGCCGGCGGGCAGCGCCGACCGGGTGCGCGCCCGGATCGAGCGCACGCTTCGCGCGGCGCTCGGCTTGCTTCGTGAAGCGGGCGATCCGCTGGATGCCCGGGCGACGCCCCCGGAACCGCCGCCGTCCGGTCCGAACTGACCCGCGCGTTCCGGATCGTGCCGTTCGCGGCCCTTTCGGTCATGGGGATCAGCCAGCGGTCGTGCACACTGCGACCCTGGATGATCCGGCCGGCCCATGACCCGGTCGGCGTCGACCATCGCCAGCACTTCCCCGCCGGAAGCACCCGGCGCGCCAACCGCAACGACGAACGCGAGGCCATGTCCGCTCTTCCCCACTCTGCTTCCAAGGCGCCATCATCCCCGATCGAGTCCGTCGAGCTCGGGGTGCGCTTCGACAACAGCTATGCGCGCGAACTCGACGGGGCCTTCGTGCGCCAGCGGCCGGCAACGGTCCCGGCGCCCCGCATGGTCCGCTTCAACGCGGCGCTCGCGGATGAACTGGGCATCACGGCGGACGACCTGGACGGCGAGACCGGTGCGCGGGTCTTCTCCGGCAATGCGCTGCCCGCCGGGGCCGAGCCGCTGGCCCAGGCCTACGCCGGCCACCAGTTCGGCGGATTCTCCCCGCAGCTCGGCGACGGACGTGCCCTGCTGCTCGGCGAAGTCGTGGACCGCAGCGGACGGCGCCGGGACCTTGCCCTCAAGGGCAGCGGCCGCACCCCGTTCTCGCGGGGGGGCGACGGCAAGGCTGCGCTCGGCCCGGTCCTGCGCGAGTATCTGGTCGGCGAAGCGATGCACGCGCTGGGGGTGCCCACCACCCGTGCACTCGCGGCGGTGACCACCGGCGAGGCCATCTACCGGGAAACGGTGTTGCCCGGTGCGGTGCTCACACGCGTGGCATCGAGCCACATCCGGGTCGGCACCTTCCAGTACTTCGCCGCCCACGGTCAGCACGACCGTCTGCGCCGCCTGCTCGACTACACGATCGCGCGCCACGACCCGGACCTGGAGGGCCGACCCGACCGCGCCCTGCGCCTGCTGGAGGCGGTCGCGCGCCGGCAGGCCGCACTGGTGGCGCAGTGGCTTCAGTTCGGGTTCATCCACGGCGTGATGAACACGGACAAC
>JAUIAI010000202.1 GCA_030425615.1 Gammaproteobacteria bacterium | reverse complement strand
GCCGTCGAGATCGCCGGGCTCGCCCACGCGCCGGCGCGGCAGCATGGAGATGAGCCGCTGGCCGCCCTCCGTGTCCCAGTGGGCGTCGTTCATCTCGGTGCGGATGTAGCCGGGGCAGATGGCGTTCACGTTGATGCCGTAGCGCCCCCACTCCAGGGCCATGGCCTTGGTCATCTGCACGACCGCGGCCTTGCTCATGCAGTAGACGCCGATCTGCTGCAGGACCTTGAGCCCCGCCATGGACGCGATGTTGACGATGCGCGCGGCGTGCTCGGGCTTGTCCTTGGCCCGGTGGATCATGCGCCGCGCCACGGCCTGCGCGACGAAGAATGCGCCGCGGGTGTTCGTGTCGAAGATGAAGTCGTAGTCGTCCGGCTTGACGTCGATGAGGCGCTGGGTGGTGCTCACGCCGCTGTTGTTGACCAGGATGTCGATGGGCCCGGCCTGCTCCTCGGCGTCGTGCACGGCCTGGGCGATGCTCTCGGGATCCGTGACGTCCATGGCCACGACACTCGCCGCACCGCCGTCGGCCTCGATCTCGGCACGGGCCTCCTTGAGCCGCTCGAGGCGACGCGAAGCCAGCACCACGTGAGCACCGTTGGCCGCCAGTACCCGGCAGAAGCGATTGCCCAGACCGCTCGAGGCTCCGGTCACGAGTGCGGTCTTGCCGCGCAGATCTGCTGTCAGGGTCATGGTGGAGTCAGGCTGTGGGAAGAACCCCCGATTTTATCAGCCGGTTTGCGCACGGCCGGCGGCTTCGCCACAATCAGGGCCGGACCCCCGGGGCGCGCCACGGACCGGTCGCGGATCCGGAGCGGGCGGCCTCGGTCGCCGCGAACGCCCCACCCCCAACGACAGGAGAGAAGCCCCCATGGAAGTCGAACGCGAATCGATGGAGTTCGACGTGGTCATCGTGGGCGCGGGCCCCGCCGGCCTGGCCGCAGCCATCCGCCTCAAGCAACTCGCCGCCGAGCGCGAGCACGAGGTCAACGTCTGCGTGATCGAGAAGGGTTCCGAGATCGGTGCGCACATCCTGTCGGGCGCGGTCATGGATCCCCGCGCGATCACGGAACTGATCCCGGACTGGAAGGAACAGGGCGCCCCCCTGAACACACCGGTGGCCGAGGACCGTTTCCTGTTCCTGACCGAATCCGGCTCGCGTCAGGTGCCGGACTGGATGCTGCCGGGCTGCTTCAAGAATCACGGCAATTACGTCATCAGTCTGGCCAATGTCGTGCGCTGGCTCGGCGAACGGGCCGAGGCGCTCGGGGTCGAGATCTACCCCGGGTTCGCCGCCGCCGAGATCCTCTACGACGAGCAAGGCGCGGTCCGCGGCGTGGCCACGGGCAACATGGGCATCGGCAAGGACGGCGAGCCCACCGATGCCTTCCAGCCCGGCATCGAACTGCTCGCGCGTTACACGCTGTTCGCGGAGGGTTCGCGCGGACACCTGGGCAAGCAGCTCATCGCCCGCTTCGATCTCGCCAAGGGGCGCGACCCGCAGAGCTACGGAATCGGGCTGAAGGAACTCTGGGAGATCGACCCCGCGAAGCACAAGCCGGGGCTGGTCGTGCACACGGCCGGCTGGCCCCTGGATTCGGACACCTACGGTGGTTCGTTCCTCTATCACATGGAGGACAACCAGGTGGCCGTCGGCTTCGTGGTCGGCCTGAACTACAAGAATCCCTATCTTTCGCCTTTCGACGAGTTCCAGCGGTACAAGACCCATCCGTCGATCCGGGCCTTCCTCGAGGGCGGCAAGCGCATCGCCTACGGAGCGCGGGCCATCACCGCCGGCGGTATCAACAGCCTGCCCCGCCTGGTGTTCCCGGGTGGCGCGCTGGTCGGCTGCGACGCGGGCTTCCTGAACGCCTCGCGCATCAAGGGCAGTCACGCCGCGATCAAGACGGGTTCGCTGGCCGCCGAGGCGGCGTTCGAGGCCGTGGTCGCCGATCGCAGCCACGATGAACTCGCCGCCTATCCGCAGCGCTTCCAGACCTCCTGGCTGCACGACGAACTGCATCGCGCGCGCAATTTCAAGCCGATGATGGGTAAGGGCCTCTACATGGGCACCCTGCTCGTGGGCATCGACCAGGTGCTCTTCAAGGGCAAGGCGCCGTTCACGCTGCACACCGAGAAGCCGGACAACGAATACCTGCGTCCTGCGGCCGAGTGCCAGCCCATCCAGTACCCGAAACCGGACGGCAAGCTCACGTTCGACAAGCTCTCTTCGGTGTTCATCTCGAACACCAACCACGAGGAAAACCAGCCGAGCCATCTCACGCTCAGGAACGACAGCGTGCCGGTTCAGACCAATCTTGCGAAATACGCGGGCCCCGAGCAGCGTTACTGCCCGGCCGGCGTGTACGAGTTCGTGAAGGACGACGACACCGGCGCGGACAAGCTGCAGATCAACGCGCAGAACTGCGTGCACTGCAAGACCTGCGACATCAAGGACCCGACCCAGAACATCGTGTGGGTGGTGCCCGAGGGCGGCGGCGGGCCGAACTACCCGAACATGTGAGCGCGGGCGGGCGCGGTCGCCGCCCGGCGGCGCGCGTCCGTCACCGTCATTCGACGCCGAAGCGCTTGCGCAGATGCAGCAGCAGCGCCGCGTCGTCGAGCGTGGTCATGCCGGCGTCGCAGGCGCCCTGCATCAGCGCGTGCGCATGGCCGCCCAGCGCGAGCTCGACCCCGGCGCGCGCGGCCATCTCGTTGCCCAAACGCAGATCCTTGGTGAGTACCGGCATGGCCGCGCGCGGTTCGAAGTCGCCGGCGAGCGCGCGGCTCATTCGATCGTCGCCCATCCAGCTCTGACCGGAGCTGACCGACATGATCGAGAGCATCTGGGCCGGATCGAGCCCGACCTTCGAGGCCAGCGCGAGCACCTCGGCCGCGGCGGCCAGATTGGCGCCCGCGGCCAGGTTGTTGACCAGCTTGGCGCGCATGGCGTCGCCCTGGCGCTCGGAGATCCGGAAGCGGGCCGCCGACAGGTCGTCGAGCAGCGGCTCGATGGCATCGAGCCAGCTCCGGGGCGCGGCCAGCATCATGCTCATCTGGCCGGCGCGGGCTCGGGCGGGCCCGCCCGAGATCGGGGCGTCGACGGCATGTGCCCCCGCCTGGACGAGGGTTGCGCTCAGGCGCTCCGTGTCCTCGGGCGCGATGGTGCTGCACAGGCACACGGTGGGCCGGACGGCATCGGACGGGCGCCGGGCCAGACCCGTGAGCAGGCCCTGCGGGCCCTGCAGCACGTCGTCGATCTGGGCGGCGGTGACCACGACGACGAAGATCAGATCGGCCCGGGCGGCGACATCGGCCGCGCCGGGGCAGACGGTGAGACCGGCCGCGGCCAGGGGCGCCTCGCGCGCCGGGTCGATGTCGCGCACGACCAGCGAACCGTCGAGGAAGGGCTTGCGGGTGATCTCCTCCCCCGTCGACTCGTTGCGCCGGCGGACCTGGGCGTCTCGGTTCGCGGGGGCGTGGCCCAGCAACTTCAGGTTCATCGCGCCCTTGATGGAACTGCTCATCGTTCTCTCCTCGGGGTTCGGACGGGTGCCGGGCGGGCCGGCGGTCGATCGGCCATCACTGCACCAACCACTGCAGGTCGCCGTAGGGGAACTCGACCTCCCAGAACAGGGTGAGGTCGTGGTCGGGACCCTTCTCGATCGGGGCGAAGACGACGCGGTTGTACAACACGTCATCGCTGCCCTGCCGTGACACGAGCCCGGCCTCGCGGACGGTGCCGACGGCCGCGCTCTCGGGCATCGTGGCGCGCACCCGCACGACGATCCGCTGGTGCAGTTCGTCGTCGTCGATCAGGAACGCGTCGGCGGGGATCGGCGCCGAGACGTCGCCCTGCAGCCCGGGTCCACCGGCGCCGTCGTCGTTCGCCAGACCGTCGACGGCGACGGAGGTCGGGTCGGCGTCGCTGGTGCCGACCGCCATGTGGGTGATCGGCCCAGCGGATCCCGTGAACAGCTGGGCGACGAGGCCGCCGCCGGTGCGCAGGACGGTGTTGTGGACGCGACGCTCGTCCACGAGCGACCCGTCCCTGTCTCGGAGCTGCAGGTGGAGTGTGCCCTTCATCTTCGTCTCCTACCGGTAGGTGCTGTCGTTGAAGTCGGTGACGCCGAAGACCCCGCCGGCGTCGGGGAGGTGGTCGATCCCGACCGTGCCGACCTCGCGCTGGCGGACCGGCAGGATCATCCGCAGGCGATCGCGTTGGCGCTGGCTGGCCGCGAGCGGTCGCACCCGCACGTCGGCGCGGACACCCGCCGCGGCGAGCGACGACACGCCGGACTGCAGCGAGCCGACCAGCTGCGCCCGGTTCTCGAGCGCGTCGTCGAGGCGGGCGGCCGGGCTGAGCATCGAGCCTCCGTCGAGATCGACCAGCACCGTGGCCGGGGACGCTTCGTCCCAGCGCAACTGGACGACGAGCGCCGCGTCCTGCGCGAACAGCGACCGGTCGAACGCCGTCTCGTCCCATCGCCCCTGCCGGAGGTCGAGGTCGGCCAGGGCGAGGAGCACGCGATCGAGTCCTGGTTCGTCGAAGTGGGCGACGGGCAGGAACCACAGCTCGTTCTCTCCGGGCGCGAGGACGAGCGCGGAGGCCGGCGTCGACACCTGGGCGAGCTCCCACGGTGCCCCCGGGCGGACCTGCACGATCGTGCGCAGCTCGTCGGACACGTCACGCCCTTCCAGCTCGGCCGTCACCGTGCCACCGTCGGCGCGGATCCACAGGCGCTCGCCCGGAGCGATCGGACCGAGATGCACCAGCGCCACGCCCGTTCGGAGGTTGACGACGACGGGAACGTACTCGGGGCCGCCGGCGGTGCCGGTGGCGAGGAGCTGCAGCGGCGTCGGATCGAGGCCGCCGTTGACGACCACCTGGCGGTGCAGCGGGGTCACCCCGGCCGGCCCGGCGAGCACGGCGTCGCGGCGCAGTGCCGGGTTCTCGACGAAGGCATGGCCGACCGCCGTCGGCTCGTCGCTCCAGTCGTCGAAGGGTGGCAGCACGTCGATGTCGACGGCCGCCTCGAACGCCTCGGTGTAGTCCTCGACGAACCCGCGCAACGCCTCACCCGTGACGGCACCACGCCGCAACCGAGCGGTGCGCAAGGCATGGAACCAGGCCCGGTACTCGCCGAGCGCCTGCCACGGTTCGGGACCGATGTCGAGGAGATCCCCGAGCTTGGCCGCGTCGTCGAGCCCCGGGGCGGTGTCGAACCAGTGCCGCCGCTGGACCCGGCGGGCGTTCTCGTCGACGATCTCGTGTTGGAGACCGACCGGGGACAGCAGCGCGTTGACGAGCTCGCCGTCGCGGTACAGCAGCGGGAGTCGCTCGGCGATGGTACGGCCACGATCGGTCACGACGTCGCCTCGATCACGTCGAGCGTGCGCAGGCGCAGGGTCTCCCCGCTGCCCGGCTGGTAGTTGCCACCGTCGTCGATGAGCTGCACGAACCGTCCCTGGTGCTCGACGGTGACGGTGGCGCCGAGACGGTCGAGGGCGAAGCGTGAGTCGTCGCGGATGGCGGTGGCGAGTCCGTCGACGGTCAGCGGCGCCGTCGGCCCGCGCGACGCGAGGTGCGCGACGAGTGCCAGCTCGATCGCCTCGCGCGCCTCGCCCATCGAGACGCCCACCTCCGGCGTCACGGGCAGGACGGCATCGACGTCGGCGGTGGTGAGCACCGCGTCGCCCGCCACCGTCTCGGTCTCGGGCGGGGCGAACCCGAACGGGCGGACGACCTCGATGACCTCGTCGGCGGCGAGGGTCAACGGGTCGAGCACCTCACGGCCCGGACCGGCGAAGCTGATCGTGACGTCGGCGACGCGTCCGTCCTCGAGC
>JAUIAI010000201.1 GCA_030425615.1 Gammaproteobacteria bacterium | reverse complement strand
GAACGGGCCGAGCGTCACCGGCAGCGAGTTCACGCGGAACATGCCTCTATCTTGCGCGCCTGCGGGACGGGGGACAAGCCATGCCTGCCCCCGTCGGGAGCGGCAAGCCACAAACCCGGGGGGAGCGTGGATGCTTTGGCTCGAGTCAATCGATCGATCCGGCGCAGTCGGTATTTCCGATACTTGAGTGCAGCCATGAACGTGGTCAGTGACAGCTTCGAAAGTCCGTACGTCGAACCGGGTGTCGTCGAGCGGGAGGAAACCTGCGGCGACGACTGTGTGTTCACCGCCGTGCGACGAGGCTCGCAGTCCCTCACGTCATGGTACGACGCCCGCCTGGCGGACAGCGGTCTTCGGGCCACCATGTATCGTCTGCTTTCCCAGGTCGAATCCGGACCCCCGTCGAACATCAGCACCCTGGCCGAACGGCTCGGCCTCGACCGAAGCACGCTGGGTCGTAATCTCCGTGTGCTGGAGCGGGCCGGCCTCGTCGGGCTTCGCCCGGCCAGCGACGAGCGCGCGCGACTCGTCGACCTGACGGACCGCGGGCGTCACGCGCTTGCGGTCGCGGCGCCCCTCTGGGCCCGGGCGAACGCGGACCTGCGCGCAAGCCTCGGCGCGAGAGCGGATCACCTGCTCGATATACTTTCGGCACTGCCGCCCAACGACGTCTGAGCCGGCCGGTGCGGCCGGGACGCTCGTGGGAACCGCGGTTCCTGAGCGGCCCGGGAGCACGCCAATGAAGATCGGATTCGTCGGAGCGGGCGTCATGGGCATTCCCATGATCGGCCATCTCGTACAGGCCGGGCACGAGGTCACCGCCTTCGACGCCGCGCCGACCTCGCTGCAACGGCTGCGCGAGCGCGTTCCCGGCGCCCGGGTCGGCGCCCACGCCCGTGAGGCGGGAGAGAGCGCCGAGATCGTCTTCACCATGCTGCCCAACGGACGCGAAGTGCGCCGTTGTCTCGAGGGGCCGAAGGGGCTGGCCGCCGGGCTGGCGCAGGGCACGCTGCTGGTGGACACCAGTTCGAGCGAGCCGCCCGCCACCCGTGAGACGGCGGCGTGGCTGGCGGCCGCAGGCGTGCGGATGCTGGATGCACCGGTCTCCGGTGCGGTCGAGGGGGCGGAGGCCGCGGAGCTGGTGTTCATGGTGGGCGGCGACGCATCCGATCTGGACCGGGCCCGGCCGCTTCTGGAGCGCATGGGGCACACCATCATTCATCTGGGCCCTGTCGGCGCGGGACACCTGATGAAGACCGTGAACAATCTGGCCACGGCCCTGACTCTGGCGGGAACCCTCGAGGCGATGTCGATCGGCAAGGCCGGAGGGCTGGATCCTTCCCGCATGCTCGAGGTCCTCAATGTCTCCACGGGCGAGAGCTTCGTCAGCCGGTGCAAGATCGGCCAGCACATCCTGCCCGGCTCGTTCGGCGACCCCTTCCGGCTCGCGCTGATGTTCAAGGACGTCTCCATCGCCGCGCAGGAGGCGGCGACCTTCGGTCTGGATCTGCCCATGACCGCCCGCGGGCGGGAGGTCTGGTCGGACGCCACCGCCGCGCTGGGTGAAGAGGCCTCGGTCATGGCGCTGGCCAGGTGGTATGCGCAGACCACGGGTGTAGCGCTCTGGGGAAGCGAAAGCTCGTCCGACGAATCCGCCGGCTGAGTCTCGCTGCGCTGTTTCGTCCCTGCCGGGCGAAAAGCCGTCCCGCCTGTTGTACGAAAAACGCCTACACACCGATGAGGTGCATGCGCCTGCGACCGTTCGTCGGAGGCATGGGCGGCGCCTATCCTCCCGCATGCAGAAGACCTCGCACGTCGATGGACCGCGTTTGCCGATCAGCGGCGGCTCGACGCCGTCCGGCCCACTCTTGGTGCGAACATGGGTTCAACTGTCCGGTTTTGTTCGACAGTTGACCCCATCGACCTTTGAACAGACTCCTACGATTCGGTCTTTCCAAGCAAAGACCATTTTTTTGAATCGGGGGTTATTCAGATGTCGTCAAACGGAAAGAGCAAGCCGTCGCGCCACCGGGGTCTGGGCATACGCTCGAAGCTCTGGATGTTGATGGGTGTGTCGCTGACCGCCAGCCTGCTGCTCGTGGGCAATGCCCAGATCAACATCCGTGACGGCGGTGACGCCGCTCACCGGGTCTTCACCGCCAAGGATGCAACGGCCGACATCCTGCCGCCGCCCATGTACGTCGTGGGCGTGCGGCTCGTGGTGTCGCAGGTGCTGGAAGGCACGCTGGGCATCGACGAGGCTCAGGCATCGCTGGAGCGCCAGTGGGGCGAATACCGGGACCGTGTCGAATACTGGTCCACTCACGAGGCCTATGGTCTCGACCGCCATCTGCTGGGAGCGCAGCACGAAACCGCCGAGGCCTTCCTGCAGGCGACACGCGACCGGATTCTGGCGCCGGTTCGAGCGGGCCGCGTGGACGAGGCGCGTGACGCGCTGCCGCAGGTGCACGAGCTCTTCATGGCGCACCGGCGTGAGGTCGACAAGACCGTGGAAGTCTCGGTGGACTTCGCGAACCAGGAGGCCGAGGCCTTCGATTCCACACATCGCAGCATGACCGTGGTGAACATGGTGCTGCTCACCCTCACGTTCTTCGGGCTCGCACTGGCGTTCGGCCTGGTGATCCGCGGAATCTGGTCGCGCATCGGCGCCGAGCCGGAGCGGCTGGCGGACGTGGCCCAGGCGGTGGCCGAAGGCGATCTGACCCGTGGGATCCGGACGGATCATCCGGAGAGCGTGGCAGGTTCGCTGGAGGCGATGCGCAACCGGCTGCGGGAATTGGTCTCGCTGGCCGACGAGTCGGCCAAGCAGGTCGTGAGCGCGGCCTCCGAGATCGCCATGGGCAACAACGATCTGAGCGAACGCACACAGACGCTCGCCGCCCACGTGCAGATGTTCCGGGAGAACATGCTGGAGATGACCGAGTCGATCCGTGGCGAGGCGGGGACCGCGCAGGAGGCGGACTCGCTGGCGCGCGAGGCTTCCGAGGTCACGCGCTCCGGCGGCGAGATCGTCCAGGCCGTCGTCCAGCGGATGAACGACATCAGTGCGTCCAGTTCCAAGATCAGCGAGATCATCAGCGTGATCAACGGCATTGCGTTCCAGACCAACATCCTCGCGCTGAACGCGGCCGTCGAGGCGGCCCGCGCGGGCGAGCAGGGCAGGGGTTTCGCCGTGGTCGCCACCGAGGTGCGCGGCCTGGCCGGACGCAGCGCCAAGGCCTCGCAGGAGATCGCGAACCTCATCACCGAGTCGTCGAGCAACGTGGAAGGCGGCATGGAGCACCGCGGCCACCGAGGAGCAGACGGGTGGCGTGGATTCGATGCTCGAGAGCATGGGCAGCATCGACGACATGAATCAGCAGAACGCCGCACTGGTCGAGCAGGCGGCGGCAGCCTCGGCGAGCCTGAAGGAGCAGGCGGAGCGACTGGCCGAGTCGGTGGGCGTCTTCCGGTACTGACCGGCGCTGGAGCGTCGCTTCCTGCGGGCCGGAGCCTGGGACGAACTCGAACGTTCCAGGCTCCGGCCCGCTTTCGAGCGTTCCGGGCTCCGGCCCGCGGCGCTCATCGGGCGTAGACTTCTCCCTGGCGAACGGTCGTCCGGCGATGCTCCGGCAAACGAGACCCGCGTCTGCCGGTCTGCCGTGCCGGCGAGGAGGAGAACCAATGAATGCGCAACCGCACTCGGGCGAGGAGGCCGTGAGCGCCGAGGTGCCCGCCGAGCGGCCTGGGGCCGAACGTCCGGCTCAGGGCGGCCTGCCCGAGGTCGTACCGCTCGCGCCGGCCGACATCGTCGTCTGGCTGCGCCGTGCCTGGCTGGACATCATGGTGGCACCGGGCATCGCGCTCTTCTACGGCACCTGTTTCACCGTCATGGGCTGGCTGATCGCCTGGACCTTCATGAACTCGCCGCAGTGGACGCTCGCGCTCAGCGCCGGCTTTCTGCTGATGGGACCGTTCCTGGCGATCGGTCTCTATTCGGCCAGCAGGGCTCACGAGCGCGGCGACCCGATCCGCCTGGCCGACTCACTCGTGGCCTGGGACCGGAACATCGGCGCGCTCGTGCTCTATCTCGGTGCGGTCCTGGTGCTGGAGATGCTCTGGAGCCGGTCGGCCCTGGTCATCTTCGCGGTGTCGTTCAACACGATGCCCTCGGCCAGCGGGACTCTGGCGCTGATCCTGGATCCGGAGAACATCGGCTTCGTGATCACCTACGTGACCGTAGGCGCGATCTTCGCGGGTCTGATCTTCGCCACGAGCGTGGTTTCGATCCCGATGATCATGGACCGTGACACCGACGGCATCACTGCCGCGATCACGAGCATCCGCGTCTGCCTGCGCAACCCCGTCACCATGCTCCTCTGGGGCGCAACCATCACCACGCTCGTCGTGCTGGCCATGCTGCCGGGTTTCTTCGGGCTGATCGTCATCGGGCCGTTGATCGGTCATGCCACCTGGCATGCATACCGCAAGGCGGTGGTGCCGCTGACGCGCGAGGAGCGGGAGGCCGCCATGGCGGCGAAGGCCGGCGGCGGCAACTGACCCGGCGCTCCGGGCCCGGGAGACGGGGTCACGATGTCTAGTAAGCGAAGCATATAATGTGCTTTGCTTACTAAATCCCCGGTTGCCCCCGCATGCCCGTTCACAAGGACGGCCTCGGTTTTCTCGTGGCCGACGTCTACCGTCTCATGCGCCGCGCCTTCCTGCAGCAGATCGAGCAGGGCGCACTCACGCTGGCGCAGTCGCGTGCGCTGGTCTACATCTCCCGCCACGAAGGTCTGCGTCAGGTCGAACTGGCCGAATTGCTGGATCTGCAGCCGATCACGGTGGGCCGGCTCGTCGATCAGCTCGCCGCGCTCGGGCTGGTCGAGCGCCGTGCCGATCCGGCGGACCGTCGTGCGAACCGCATTCACCTGCAGGCGGCCGCCGGCCCGCATCTGGAGGCCTTCGCGGACGTGATCGACCGGGTTCACGCGCACGCCCTGGCCGATCTGGACGCGGCGCAGACGCGGCGGTTGCTCGAGTCGTTGTCGCAGGTCCGCTCGACCTTGTCCGCGCCCGCCCCGCTGCCCGGCGAGCGAAAGGGGGCGCGCCTCGATGGCTGAACCGGGCTCCCGGCGCGGGGGATTGCGTTTCGTCCTGCTGGTGGCGGTGCCGCTGTGCGCGATCGTCGTGGGCCTGCTCGTCTATCTGCAGGGGGGACGCTTCGTCGAGACCGACAATGCCTTCGTCAAGGCAGACATGGTGCTGGTGGCGCCCGAGGTCGGCGGACGGGTGGTCAGCGTCGCGGTCCGCGAGAACCAGGCCGTGCAGGCCGGCCAGACCTTGCTGCGTCTTGACGAGGCCCAGGCGGTCCTCGACATCGCCCACGCCGAGGCTTCGGTCGCGCGTGAGCGTTCGGAGGTTCAGGCGCTGCGCGCCAGCCACCGCGAGAAGCTGGCCGAGATCGCCGAGGCGGGCACGCGTCTCGAATTCGCCCTGCGGGATCAGAAGCGGCAGACAGACCTAGTGCGACAGCGGTTCGCGACGGCCTCGCGGCTCGATGACGCGGAACTCGCCGTCACCGAGGGGCGTCGGCGCATCGCCACGCTCCGGGAAAGCCTGGCGCGCATCGAGCAGCAACTGGGCGGCGGCCCGGAGGTCCCGCTGGACGAACACCCTGCCGTACGGGCCGCCATGGCCGATCTCGAGCGTGCCCGGCTCGCCCTGCGGCGCACGGAGTTGAAGGCTCCGCTGGCCGGCGTGGTGAGCAAGCTGCCCGCGCCGGGACGTTTCCTTCAGGCGGGTCAGCCCGCGCTGACCCTGATCGCCTCCGGCGCCTGGTGGGTGGAGGCGAACGTCACCGAGACCGATCT
>JAUIAI010000200.1 GCA_030425615.1 Gammaproteobacteria bacterium | reverse complement strand
GCGAGACCACCTCATCCCAGGACAGCCCGCCGTCGAGCATGTCCATGGCGGAGATGCGAAAGACCAGGATGAAATCCGGTCCGACCGCCTCGCGTACCCGCCGCACGACCTCGACGGCGAATCGCATGCGGTTCTCCCATGATCCGCCCCAGCCGTCAGTGCGAAGATTCGTCTTCCGGACGAGGAAGGTACTGATCAGGTAACCCGCCGAGCCGATGATCTCGACACCGTCGTAGCCGGCACGCTTCGCCAGCGCCGCGCAACGGGCGAAATCCGCGATCTGCTCTTGGATCCCAGGCTCGTCCAGAGCCCGGGGCGTGAACTTGGCGATCCGCGACTTCACACCCGAGGGCGAGACGCAGTCCGGCGATCCGGCCAGCGGCCCCGAATGCAGGATCTGCATGCAGATCCTGACGTCCGGATCCGCGGCGTGAACCGCTTCCGTGATCTGCCTGTGCCGGTCGGACTCCGCCTCGGTGGACAGCTTCGAGCCGTAGCCGGCCTCGGAGTTCGGTGCGATGCCGCCCGTGATGATCATGCCCACGCCGCCACGTGCGCGCTCGGCGTAGTACACGGCCATGCGCTCGAAGCCGTCGGGCGCCTCTTCGAGCCCGGTGTGCATCGAGCCCATGAGCGCCCGGTTCTTGAGTCGGGTGAAGCCGAGATCGAGCGGTGAGAACAGATTGGGGTAGCGGTGGTGACCGATCATGATCCGGTTCCTGTGGATCGGGTTGGCCGGGCGCCGGAAGACGCGAAGAACCAAAACCGCACTGGCGGCTTCGCAGCCGCGCCGGCCGGCGCGGGCATGATACCCGTGGCGCAAGGACGGCCGACCGGGGTACGACGCGCACGAAGCCGGCCTCGCCGGCGGATGCCCGCCGGCGCCGGCTGGCCGGGTCGATCGGGACGCATGCGCAGCTAAACTCGGTGCGACCGACGACCCCGCGGTCGCGACTCGCCCGACGAGGCCGCCTGATCTGCGCCACACCGACACTCATGAACCGATCCCACCTCGACTTTCTGCTGTCCGACTGGCTCGACACGGAAGCACTCACCACGCGCGACCGCTATGCCGAGCATTCCGCCGGGACTTTTGCGGCGGTGCTCGATCTTGCCGAGCGACTGGCGCAAGACAAGTTCGCGCCCTGCAACCGCCTGGTGGACGTCGAGGAGCCGACCTTCGACGGCGAGCGCGTCCACCTGCCGCAGGCCACCCACGACGCCACCCGGGCCTACGCCGAGTCGGGTCTGCTGGCCGCGGGCCAGGATGCGGAAGTCGGCGGCATGCAACTTCCGTATGTGGTCGAGATGGCGTCGAATGCCTGCTTCTTCGAGGCGAATGTCGCGGTGGCCGGCTATGCGCTGCTCAGCGTGGGCAATGCCAACCTGCTGACGGCGGCCGGCAGCGCATCGCAGCGGCGCGCCTTCACCCAGGGAATCTGGGACGGTCGCTTCATGGGCACGATGTGTCTCAGCGAGCCCCAGGCGGGCTCCGGCCTCGCGGACATCGTCACGCGTGCGGAGCCCGACGGTGCTGACTTCGACGCCGACCCGCTGGGGCCCCGTTATCGGCTGCGGGGCAACAAGATGTGGATCTCGGCCGGCGAGCACGAACTCAGCGAGACCATCGTTCACCTGGTCCTCGCCAAGATCCCCGGACCGGACGGACGGCTGCCGGAGGGGGTCAAGGGCATCTCGCTGTTCATCGTGCCCAAACACCTCGTCGACGAGCAGGGCGCGCTCACCGGAGAGCGCAACGACGTGGCGCTCGCGGGTCTCAACCACAAGATGGGCTACCGGGGCACGGTGAACACGCTGCTGAACTTCGGCGAAGGGCGCACCCCGGTGCGCGGCGCGGCCGGCGCCATCGGCTATCGCGTGGGCGCGCCCGGCGACGGGCTGCGCCACATGTTCCTGATGATGAACGAAGCGCGCATCAATGTGGGTCTGGGCGCGACGATGCTCGGCATGGCCGGCTACGCCGCCTCGCTCGACTACGCGCGAACCCGCCGACAGGGCCGTGCGCTCGAAGCCGCTCCGGCCGACGCCGGGCCGGTGCCGATCGTTTCACACCCCGATGTGCGCAGGATGCTCGTCGCGCAGAAGGCCTACGCCGAGGGCGCGTTCGCGCTCTGTCTGTATGCCGCCCGCCTCGTGGACGATCGGCGGACAGGCACCACCGAGGAGGCCGAGGCGGCGGGCTGGCTGCTCGAACTCCTCACTCCCATCGTGAAGAGCTGGCCCAGCGAGTGGTGCCTCGAGGGCAACAATCTGGCCATCCAGGTCCACGGCGGCTACGGCTACACCCGTGATTTCCCGGTGGAACAACTCTGGCGCGACAACCGCCTGAACATGATCCACGAGGGCACCCACGGCATCCAGGCACTCGATCTGCTGCGGCGAAAGGTACGCGCCGACGGGGGACGGGCAGTCGCCCTCTGGGCGGAGCGCGTCGATCGGACCTGCGCGGCGGTCGACGACGACCCCGCCCTCGGCGCATGCGCCGGATCCCTGCGCGAGGCCGTGGCCCGGCTTCGTTCTGCCGCCGATGCGGCATGGGAGGCGTCCGGCGCCACCGAAGCCCTGGCCAACGCCACCCCCTACATGCAGGCGTTCGGCCACACCGTCATCGCCTGGGTGCTGCTCGACGTGGCCCGCGCGGCGACGGAACGGCTTTCGGCCGGTGGCGGGGACGATCCCATGCTGCGCGGTCAACTCCTGAACGCGCACTTCTTCTTCCGTTACGAGCTGCCGCGTATCGACGCATGGCTGGCCCCCGTGCAACGACGCGACCGCACGTTCATCGATCTGGACGAGCGCTGGCTCTGAGGTCCGCGCGCACCAGCCCGCCGGCTCCGGAGCGACGCGGACGGCTCACGCGGACCCTTTACGCGGCCGGGGCGTGGGTATCGCCGGTGCCCCCCTGCGGAACAACTCCCACAGCGCCCCGAACCAACCGGCCCGGGTCTCGGCCTCCTCGATCAGCAAGCGGTGTCCGATCCAACTCGCGCGTGCACGAAGTTCGGCCTGACGGTGGTCGATCAACGCGAACACGGTAGCCCGCACGACCGCCGACCCGAGCGCCGGGTCGGCGAGGAGTGTCTGGCGCAAGACTCCGAGGTCGTGATCGTCGCCGAGCAGATCGGCGAGCTCACTGCTCTCCCGTCGCAACGCTTCGAGAACCGGCTTCCACGCGCCCCGCAGCAGACGCAGGTGCTGGTGGTGATACTTGACCCGCTTTCGCCACTCGTGCATCTGCCCCTGCGCCGGCTGTGCGACCGCTTCGCGCATCGCCCGCCCCGCCCGTGCATAGGTCTTCCGAAACCCCCCGCGAATGGCCTTCACGCCTCGTGCATCGAGCTTCCAGCGTGTCACCCGCCGCCGAAGCGCGATGAGTTCGCGCCGCGTCGCGACAAGCCGATCCTCGAGTCCGGAATCGACGACCTCGCGCATCCGGCGCGCGCGCAGGCGGGCGTACAGGTCGTCGAATGCGCCGCGCTCCAGACACTCTCCGTACCGCTCGACGAGCGCATCCAGACACTCGAGCAGCATTCCCGCATCCCTCGGTGCTGACAAGGCACGGGCCATGTCGCGCAGGCAGCGATTCTCCCGGACGAAATCAGGAAACGCAGGCCGTACGAGCCGCAGAGCGGCACGCACTTTCTTGGACCGCCTGCGCACCTCGTGCACTGCCTGATGCACATCCGTGCCGGGCTCGTCGAGGGCGGCCAGTGCCTTGTCGAGCTGCTCGACAGACACACGCCTCAGGGCAGTCTCGACGGATTCTCCTGCTTTGATGCGATATGCCATCCGCGACCTGCGAAACCGGCGACCCGCCGACGCCGACGCCTTTCGGAAGCGGCCGAGGGATCCGAACGCCCATTTTCGCGCCGACACGGCCCGGGTGCCTTCGATATCCCGGAGCCGCGCGCGGACGCCCGGCACGGAGTTCGTTCGAGCGATGGTCGTCTGGGACGGGCATGTGGATTGCGCGGGCCCGGCGACACACACCGCATCGAACTCAAGCGGCGCCACCGGCCGGACCCGGCGCGGAGCGCACGCATCAGTGCCCATGAACGATCTGCTCGCCGAGTTCACAACGACCCTGGACATCCCCTGGTCCATCTGGCTGGTGCGGCTCCTTGGCGCGGTGATTTTCTGCGGGCTCATCGGGTTCGAGCGCGAGATCGATGGTCGACCGGCCGGCCTGCGCACGCACATCCTCATCGGGCTCGCGGCCGCGCTCTACTGCATCGTCATGCTGCACATGCTGCGCAGTGACGAGTTCGCGGACGAGCATGTGCGCACGGACCCCATCCGCGTGATCGAGGCCGTCACCCAGGGCGTGGCGTTTCTGGCCGCCGGAATCGTCGTGTTCACGCGCGGACAGGTCCGCGGACTCACCACGGGAGCCACGATGTGGCTGTCCGCGGCGGTGGGCCTGGCGTGCGGACTCGGGCTCTGGCCGCTGGCGCTCACGGTGACCGTGATCGCGATGGCCGTCATCATCCTGTTGCGCGCGGCCGAGAAGCGCGCCGGAACCCACAAGCCCGGCCATGGCGACGAGGCCGCCGGCCGCACGGAACGCCCGGATCAGATCGTCCTGTAGCCGCCGTCGACCATGACGATCGAGCCGGTCATGAACCGGGACATGTCCGACGCCAGGAACACGGCCGGGCCGACGATGTCGTCCGGCTCGCCGGGACGCCCGAGCGGTGTGTGCTCGATGAGCTTCGCCCACGCCTCGGGCCGCTTGCTCCGGGTGTCGGCGTTGATGTTCGTCTCGATGATGCCCGGCCCGATGGCGTTGACGCGCACCCCCTCCTTGCCCAGCTCGGCTGCCAGGGCGCGGGTCATCCCGAGCACCCCGTGCTTGGACGCGGTGTACGCGATGGACGTGGGGACCGGAAGGTGCACGAAGGACTGGATCGAGGCGATGTTGACGATGCGCCCACGGTTGGCCCTCAGCGCCGGAAGAAACGCATGTGTGACGTTGAACGCGCCGCTCAGGTTGACGGCCAGGATCGCGTCCCAGTCTTCGCTGACCGTCCGGGCATCCCCGGTGATCGACGTCCGACGGGTGATACCCGCGTTGTTGACCAGTACGGAAACCGCTCCGAGCTTCGCGGCCACGGCCGTCGCCACGGCATCGCAGTCGCCGCGCCGTCCGACGTCCAGACCGAAGGACTCGGCCTCGCCGCCGAGTTCGCGAATCTCGCGCGCCGTCTGCGCTGCGGCGCCCTCTTCGAGATCGATCAGCGCCAGCCGCGCGCCCTCGCGAGCGAAACCAAGTGCGATCGCCCGGCCGATGCCGCGGGCCGCACCCGTGACGACTGCAACCGTTCCGTCCAGTAATGGCATGATTGTCTCCTTTCTCCGGGCCCGGACAGCCGTTGCCGGGCGCGGATCATGCTACCCCGATCCGTCGGAGCATTTCGCGCTGACGGGTCCGTTCCCGCGGTGCGGTCCCGACGCGCCGGAACAACGGAGGTCACATGGACAGCACCCCGCGCGCAAACGCATCGGCTCTTCCCTCACCGGCGTCCGCCACGAGCCGGCGGTACGAGCGGGTGAGGCAGGACACCGTGGATCTCGCCCGGCCCTTGTCGGCCGAGGACTGTACGGTCCAGTCCATGCCCGATGCCAGCCCGGTCAAATGGCACCTGGCGCACACCACCTGGTTCTTCGAGACCTTCGTGCTCAACGGACGGGTCGCCGGCTACCGGCCCTTCGACGACGCGTTCTGCTACCTGTTCAACTCGTATTACGACGCCGTGGGCGATCGCCATCCGAGGCCGGAACGCGGCATGCTGACCCGGCCGGGGCTGGAGCAGGTGCTCGCATACCGCGACCATGTGGACGATCACATGCGTGAACTGCTCGCCGC
>JAUIAI010000199.1 GCA_030425615.1 Gammaproteobacteria bacterium | reverse complement strand
CCCGCGCCGCGCCCGGATCCAGATGGTGTTCCAGGACGCCACCGACAGCCTGGACCCGCGCCAGACCGCGCGGGCCGCGATCGCCGAGCCGGTACGACGCCTGACCCGCGAGGACGCAGCCGTGCGCGTGCCCGAACTGGCGCGGCAGGTGGGCCTTCCGTTGTCCCTGCTCGACCGTCTGCCGCATCAGCTCTCAGGCGGTCAGAAGGCGCGCGTGGGCATCGCCCGTGCGCTCGCCGGGCGTCCGGAGCTCCTGATCCTCGACGAACCCACGGCCGCGCTGGACGTGTCCATCCAGGCAACCGTGTTGAACCTGCTGGCTGATCTGCGGGCCGAGCTGGGTATGACCTACCTGTTCGTCAGCCACGACCTGCAGGTGGTGCGCCTGCTCTGTGACCGGATCATCGTGATGCGCCACGGGCGCATCGTGGAACAGGGTGCGACCGAGGCCGTGATGCTCGCGCCGCAGGACGAATACACGCGCACGCTGATGGCGGCGGCACCCAAGGCGCTGGCCGCGGCGGATCAGCGCGGCAGCTGACTCAGGCTCGCGAGCGTCTCGGCGCAGGCCCGCGCGACCTCCTCGCCCTTGACCACGAAGTGCTCGCGAAAGAAGCGCCGGTGCTCTTCGTGGTCATGGAAGTCGCGCGGCGTGAGCACCGAAGAGAACACGGGCGTGTCGGTGTCGAGCTGCACTCGCATCAGGCCGTCGATGACCGCGGCCGAAACGAACTCGTGCCGGTAGATGCCGCCGTTGACGATGAACCCGCAGGCGATGATCGCGTCGTAGCGGCCGAGCGTGGCCAGCCGTTTGACGTGCAGCGGGATGTCGAAGGCGCCGGGCACTTCGAACTCGTCGACGTCGACCCCGGGATCGGTCATCTGCTCGAACGAGGCACGGATGGCCGCGGTGGCGCTGCCGACGATCTCGGCGTGCCATCGGGAGGCCACGACGGCCACACGGCACCGCTTGCCGCGGGACGCGGCCTGGGGTTCCTGGGAAACGGGAATGGAAGTCTGATTCATGGAAGTCTCACGAAGACGGTCACCAGAATCAGGGCATACGCAAGCGCGGCGACCGCGCACGCTTGCGCGGACACCATTGCGCTGCGGTCTCTTTCATCCGGACTATCACCGTCGGCTCTGGCTTGACGCGTCGTTCCGCGAGTTGCTCGCGCAACGGCACACGGTTACCAGATCTGCTGACCCCGGCGCCCTTCAAGACGGCAACCGGGCGCTCGCGGGCTCCCGCGCAAGTGCGCGGATACCGCCGGTGGGGACTTCCACCCCGCCCTGAGAACGCTGCCGGCCGAAGCGACCGACCCTGGAATTCTACGTCATCAGCTGCGCCGCCCGGCCGGGCCGGTCGGCGCAGGAAGGGACGGCCGGCGGTCAGGGCTCGAACGGATCCGTGAACCTCGGGTCGTTCGCCAGGCCGGCGTCCGTGAGCGTGCCCAGAAAGGCGATCAGGGCCGCAGTATCGGCCACAGTCAGCGGCGTACGCCGCACCGGCGCGGCCGGATTCTGTCCGATGCGCAGCAGGTGGCTCGTCAGGGGGGTGTCGATCACGCCGTTCGAGTAGTGCTGGATCACTTCCTCGAGCGTGGCGAAGCGCCCGTCGTGCATGTACGGGGCGCTCAGCGCCACATTGCGCAAGGACGGCACCTTGAAGCGGCCCTCCCCGTTCACGCCGGTGTCAGGGGCCTGAAGCGACAGGCCGATGTTCTGGGGCCCGACCCCGGGTGCATCGGGATCGCTGGAGACCGGCGTGGCGCCGGCCGCCACCGTGAGAATCTGGGCGGCCGTCTGGTGGCAGAGCTGACAATGCATGCTCTGCACCTCGTCCGAAGCCGACGTTGCGATGCCCAGCGCAATCTGCTCGGCCAGAGGAACCGGCCGGAACAGTGCCATGCCTCGAAGTTCCTGGGCCGTGAACACGCCGGCCCAGTCCGGCGCGCCGCCGCCGGCGAGCGCCGCGTCGTGACGCGAACCGTAGCTGACGATTGCCCTCTGGAACTGCGCCAGCGCCTTGCCGACGCGCTCCGGTGTGATGGTCGTGTCGCCGAACGCGGCGGCGAACAGCGGCGGGTAGTAGTCGAGCGCCGCGAGCTTCGCAGGCAGGTCGGCCAGCGTGGCCGAAAGCTCCACCTGGGCGGCATCGAGCGACTGCGCCTCGATGCTGGGCTGCCCTTCGCTCCAGTTCATCCGACCGTTGGCGTAGAAACGGACGTTGACCAGCGCCGGCGTGTTGCGCGTGGTGGGTCTTCCGTCGGCCCGCGTGCTCAGCGGCGAATCGTCGCCGAACGCGGCCGCCGGCACGTGACAACTGCCGCAGTGCCGGTTGCCATCGGGTGACAGGGCGGTGTCGAAGAACAGAACCCGGCCCAGCGTGGCGCCGGCATCGGTCAGCGGGTTATCGGGCGGGGTGTTGTCGGCGGTGACGATCACACCGTCGGCACGGTTCGGATTCGTATAGTGCGCGGGCGCGGCCGCGAGATAGGCCTCGTAGGAACCTGCTCCCGTCAGCGCGGGAGCGTCGAGGCGCTTGGGCACGGGCGGCAGTTCGTCGGACGCCCCGCCGCCGCCGCCGCAACCGGCGGCCAGTGAGGCCAGGAACACCAGGGCAGGCACGATTCTCATCCGCCCATTGCACGCCCGCGCGCGCGCGAACACGACCGTCGAGGGCCGGCCGGCAGCGTACAGCAGCCAACCGGCGCCGGCAGCCGTGGCCGGTGGGCTAACGAGCGCCGTCGACCTCCAGGGCGAAGGCGTCGTTGCAGCACTGGTCGTAGTCGAACCGGGTCGACACGCCGGTGAGGTCCGGGTGCAGACACATCATGTCGATCGTGGTCTCGAACTCGGCGCGGTCGATGGCGGTGCGGCGTGACCAGGTCCCGAGCGCCTTGTAGCCGGCCACGGCATCGAGCAGCACCTGCGGGTCCGCGGACTCGAACCACGGCGCGATCGCGTCGCGGATCTCGCCCGGCTCGGCCGCGTCGATCCATTCGCGCGCCGTACGGTACGCACTCATGAAAGCGCGCACGGTGTCGGGTCGCTCTTCGATGAGCCGGCGGCTCGTCGCGATCGAGCTGAACGCGATCGGTCCGATGGCCGGTCCGAACTGCGCCACGAGATGCCCCTTGCCCTGGCCGACCAGCGTGCGCGCCATCGGGTCCTGGAGCTGCACGTAGTCGCCCGTGCCGTCGGCGAACGCCTGCGCCGCCGCGGCCATCCCGTCCAGACCGCGCACCAGCGCGACCTTCGACTCGTCGACATCCTGACGGTGCAATGCATAGCGCAGGCAGGCCTCGGGCTGGACGGCGAAGCTTGCGGGCACCACCGTGCGCCCCTCGAGCTTCTTCCAGTCGAAGGCGGCGTCCGGGTCACGACCGATGAGCAGGAAGCCGTCGCGTGCGTTGATCGAGGCGATGTGCAGCGGGGTGTCCGCGATGCCCTTGGAGAGATCGACCATGGCCGCCGACGGCGCATGCTGGGCGAAATCCAGCGTGCCCTCGCGCAGCATGGCGCTCGGGTTGTGATCGGTGCGAAAGATCAGCTCGGCGGGCACGCCGGCCTCGGGCAGGAAGCGCGCCGCGGTGAGCAGCGCGGGCGTATAGAACGCGGAGCGGATCGAAAGGACTTTCAACGCGGACATGGAGCCTCCTTGGTGCTTCGAGTGTGCCTCGGGCCGGTGCGAGCCGGCCCGCCGCCGCGCCGGCGGCGTCAGCCGGCGCGGTCCCGATGGGCGCGCGCCGCCAATGCCTGCGGATGCGGATGAGCTCGCCGACCCGGACTTCCAGCCCGGTTTCCTCGACCACCTCCTTCGCGCACGACTGCTCGGGCGTGAGCCCGACGTCTGCCCACCCGCCGGGCAGGCACCAGGTGTCGTCCTGTACACGGCGAACCAGCAGCAGACGGCCGCCATCGTCGAACACCGCGGCCGAGACACCCACCTTCGGAGTCGCATAGCCGAGTTCGGCCCGCAGACGCTGACTGACTTCGCGCGCCGTGAGGTCGCCCAGCGCCGCGTACTCGCGGCTGGCCACGGCCAGCAGATGCTCGTAGCGAACGCGGTCGAACGGGGCGCGCGTGAAGCCCAGACCCGTCTGTGCGATCGCGCGGATCTCCTCGAGCAGATCGAGCAGTGTGGGGCGGACGTCGGGAGCGCTCATGCCGTCATTGTCCGCCAAACGATCGAACCGCCCCGGCCATGGGGGTGTGACCTTCGGCCTCGAGCGCGGCGAGCAGCGTCGCCCGGTTCGCCGCAGGCTGGTTCTGCGAGAGCTTGGCCTTGACCGTCACCCGTTCGACAATCGCGCGAAGACCGACGATGCCGCGCAGCATTCCGGCGACGTAGTCGTCCGGCGCGTCGCGCACTGCCCACGGTCGCTCGCGTGACGACTCGAAGCGATCGGTGAGACGTTCCACGATCTCGAGCAGCGGGCCGGTTTCGCGCACGGGCTCCAGCCGGCACTCGAGATGCGCGACGAGGTAGTTCCAGGTCGGGACGACCTTGCCGTGCTCGGCCTTCGAGGCGTACCAGGAAGGTGATATGTAGCCCTGCACGCCCTGGAAGACCACCACCGCGCGCGGATGCTCGTCGAGCCGGGAGGCCAGCGGATTCACGCGCGCGACGTGGCCGAGCAGCCGGCCGGGCCAGCCGCCGTCCGGATCCCGCATCAGCGGCAGGTGGTCGACCAGCGGCACCCCGGTGCCGGCGAGCGCGAGCGTCGCGAACGGATGGGCGTCGATCAGCGCCCGGGTGAGCGAATCGTCGTCGGAGGCGAAATGAGCGGGAACGTACATTGGGCAGGGGCCGCGGCCGGAAAGGACAGATGTTCGCAGTGTAGCCCCCGGCCCCGCGGACGGAACCGTGCACACCGCCCGGATCGCGGCGTCGGACCCGCGCAACAGCCCCTAGAACGCGCGCATCAGCGCCACGGTCGCCATGCCCGCCGCCATGGCGATGATCAGGTTCACGCGCCGCGCGGCCACGGCGAACGTGACGGCGGCCCCGACGGCCTGGGCGGGTTCGCCCCCGAACACCGAGGGCACGGCGATCGACAGCAGCAACGTGGCCGGCAGGTGATCGAGGAAGCGCTTCCAGAAGGCGGTGGAGGGCACGAAGCGACCCAGATAGACGCCGCCGACGCGGGTGGCGAGCGTGACCAGACCCATGAGTCCGATCGCCCACCACACGAACGGATCACCGGGTGTCACGCCATGCTCCCGTCAGGGCGCCGGCGACGCCGCCCGCGATCATGTAGGTGCTTCCGGGCACCCATCGCCAGACGAGCGCCGCCACCGCCAGCGTGACCGCGAACGGCAGCAGACTCTGCCGTCCCGCGAAACGTCCGCCCGCCAATCCGATCAGGGCAGCCGCCACCGCGAAGTCCAGCCCGATGCCCCTGGAGTACTCGAGCGGCACGGGCACGAACCATCCGACGAGCGAGCCCGCCACCCAGCCCAGATAGATGCACACGCTGGCACCGAGCAGATAACCGAGGCCCGCCTGGCCGCGCTGCAGACGACCCAGGCTCATCGCCCAGCTCATGTCCGTGAGGAAGAACAGCACACCCACCCGGACACCCACACCGTGGCTGCGCATGAACGGCCAGAGGGTCACCCCCTGAAGGAGATAGCGCGCATTCACCGCGAACACGGCCACCAGCAGCGCGGCCATGCCGGTTCCGGCGGCGAGCCGGTCCAGGGCGACGAACTGCGCGGTGCCCGAGAACACATAGCCGCTCATCAGGAACGTCTGCACGAGCGAGAACACGGGTTGTGCGAGCAGGCCGAAGACCAGGCCCCACGGCAACGAACTCATCGCCATGGGAACGGCATCGCGCGCACCGGCGCGGATTTCGGCGGAATCGAACAGGACGGACATGG
>JAUIAI010000198.1 GCA_030425615.1 Gammaproteobacteria bacterium | reverse complement strand
CCGGTCTCGGCGTCCTCGGTCGCACCGGCCCCCGGATCGGCATCGCTGGTCTCGCCGTCCTCGGTGTCACCGTCGTCCACATCGTCGTCCGCCGGTGAACGCTCGTCGGCCTGTGCCGGGATCGGGGCACCCGCGGCCGGCGCGTCCGCGCCGGACAGTCCGGGGACGCCGAGCACCAGTCCGGCGGTCACACCGCCGAGCAGGCCCGCGCCGAGGCCGCCGATCGTCGCCCAGCGGCGGACCGCCGGCCCGGACGTCGACGGTGCGGACGTCAACGGCTCGGCGCGACCCGCGGCCGCAGTGCTCGCCTCGCCGGTGTCGCCGGCCGGCTCATGCGCACGAATACGCGGCTGTCGCCGGCCAGGGCCGCGTTCCTCGCCCGGCACTGGTCGGCTCCGACCCACGACGGCCGCTACCGTATCCTGCTGGATCCGGCGCACAAGATCACCAACCCCTATCTCTACCGTGCCGACGAGGTCCGGGCCTGCTGGGCGGCCATCACGGCACCCGTACTCTGGGTCTTCAGCGAGATCCAGAGCCCGCGTCAGGCCGGTTTCGTGAACACCGAGGAGTATTCGCACCGCCTGTCGGCCATACGCCGCCTCGAACGGGCCAGCGTGGCCGGCGCCGGTCACATGCTCCACCATGATCAACCCGGGGCCGTCGCAGGCCTCATCGCACGTTTCCTGTCGTGACCCCTTCCGTTCCCGAGTCCTCCGATCCCTGGCGCCTGAACGCCGACCTGCACAGTCATTCGTCGTGGTCGGACGGCGTGCTGTCTCCCGCCGAACTCGTGAGGCGGGCCCACGGCGCCGGTGTCGAACTGTTCGCGCTCACCGACCACGACGAGGTCGGCGGTGTTCCCGAGGCGGCGGCGGAGGCCTCGCGGCTGGGCATGCCGTTCGTGGCAGGCGTCGAGATCTCGGTCACCTGGGCGGGCAAGACGCTGCACGTGGTCGGCCTCGGCGTGGACGTCGACCATGCCGGATTGCGGGCCGGTCTTGCTTCCATACGTGCCGGGCGGGATGCGCGGGCGCGGGAGATGGCGCAGCGCCTCGAGCGGCTCGGGGTTCCGGGGGCCTACGAAGGAGCGCTCACCCATGTGTCGAATCCAGCCCTGCTGTCGCGAACGCATTTCGCGAGACACCTGGTGGCATCCGGCGTGTGCGCGCACATGGACGAGGTCTTCCGGCGCTTCCTCGGTGAAGGGGCGCCCGCGAACGTGCCGCACGCCTGGGCGCGTCTGTCGGATGCACTCGGCTGGATCCGCGACAGCGGTGGAGTGCCGGTGCTCGCCCACCCCGGTCGCTACCGGCTCGACGCGCTGCTGCGCGACACCCTGATCGACGAGTTCCGTGAGGGCGGCGGCGAGGCGATCGAGGTGGTCACCGGCAGTCATACGCGCGATCAGTATCGGGAGTACGCGCGCCTCGCCCTTCGGTCTGGCCTGCTCGGATCGCGCGGGAGCGATTTCCATGCGCCGGGCGAGAGTCGTGTGGATCTCGGCAAACTGCCCCCTCTGCCCGACGGGGTCGAACCGGTCTGGACGAAGGTCGGGATCTCGTCGCTGCACGAGGTCGGCGCATGACCATCCGTTTCGAGATGCACCCGGTCGACCCGCAGCCGCGGCTGCTCTGGCAGGCGGCGCAGGTACTGCGTGACGGCGGCCTTCTGGCCATGCCCACCGACGCCTGTTACGTGCTCGCCTGCGGGCTCGGTCACAAGGCCGCCGTGGAGCGGCTGCGCCAGATCCGGGGCATAGACGCACGTCACCTCCTGAGCCTCATGTGCGCGGATCTGAAGCAACTGGCGGTCTATGCCCAGGTGGACAACGCCAAGTACCGCTTCCTGCGCGAGTGGACGCCGGGACCCTACACCTTCGTCCTGCCGGCCACCAAGGAGACGCCCCGCCGGCTCTGGCACCCGTCGCGCAAGACCATCGGCCTGCGGGTGCCTTCGGACAAGATCGCCCAGGGGGTGCTCCGCGAACTCGGTGAGCCCGTGCTGGTCAGCAGTCTGATCCTGCCGGGTGACGATCTTCCGCTGCACTCGGCCGACGAGATCATGGAGCGCGTGGGACGCCGGATCGAGGCGGTCATCGACGCGGGAGACCAGGGCTACGACCCGACCACGATCATCGACGTCTGCGGGGCCGAGCCGGTCGTCGAGCGCATCGGGCGCGGTCCGGTCGACGGCATGATCGCCGACTGACCGACCCCGCCCGCCGGTCCGATCGCCCGGCCGGTCCGGCACCGTGTGCTTGATACAATTTCTCAATGGACATTTCCATCGTGCAGTTGATCGCGGTCTACGCGATCCCTGTCATCTTCGCGATCACTCTGCACGAAGCGGCCCACGGGTTCGTGGCGATGCGCCTCGGCGATCCCACGGCCAAGCTGCTGGGCCGGGTCACGGCGAACCCCGTCAAGCACATCGATCCGGTCGGTACGCTCCTGGTCCCGGGGCTGATCCTTCTGGCGAGCAAGGCGATGGGAGGCATGGCGCTCTTCGGCTGGGCCAAACCGGTGCCGGTGGTACAGAGCAATCTGCGCCAGCCGCGTCGCGACATGGGCGTGGTGGCCGCGGCCGGGCCGGCCGCGAATCTGGCCATGGCGCTGGCCTGGGGCATCGGGCTGAAGTTCCTGGTCGTATTCGGCATGGCGACGCAGGGATCGGAGTTCTTCGTGCGCATGTGCCTGGCCGGGGTGACGGTGAATCTCGTGCTCGCGGTGCTCAACCTGATGCCGGTCCCGCCGCTGGACGGGGGCCGCATCCTGGTGATGCCTGCTTCCGCTGCGCTTCGCCGAGCCGGTTGCCCGCCTGGAGCCGTACGGGCTGTTCATTCTGCTGGCGCTGCTCGCCACGGGCTGGCTGGGGGGCATCGTGCTTCCCGTGGTCAGCCTGGGCTACGACGCGCTGATCATGCTTCTGGGTCTTTGACGAGATGAATCGATATGTTTCCTGACCGCGTGGTCTCGGGGATGCGCCCGACCGGAGCGCTGCACCTGGGTCACTACCACGGTGCGCTGAAGAACTGGGTGCGCCTGCAGGCCGAGTATCCCTGTCTTTTCTTCGTGGCGGACTGGCATGCGCTGACGACCCACTACGAGTCCTCGGAGGTCATCGAGGACAACATCTGGGAAATGGTCATCGACTGGCTTGCCGCGGGAATCGATCCCGAGGAGTCGGTGCTCTTCATCCAGTCGCGGGTACCCGAGCACGCCGAGCTGATGGTCCTGTTGTCCATGGTCACGCCGCTGGGCTGGCTCGAGCGTGTGCCCACCTACAAGGACCAGCAGGAAAAACTCACGGACAAGGACCTGTCCACTTACGGCTTTCTGGGCTATCCGCTCCTGCAGGCCGCCGACATCCTCATGTATCGCGCGGCCTTCGTGCCGGTCGGCGAAGACCAGGTCCCGCACATCGAGCTCACGCGCGAGGTCGCCCGGCGGTTCAATCACCTGTTCGGCCGCGAAGCCGGCTTCGACGACAAGGCGCGGGAGGCGATCCGCAAACTCGGTAGCAAGCGCGCACGCATCTATCAGCAGATGCGCACGGCCTATCAGGAGCAGGGGGACGATCACGCGCTCGAGCGCGGACGCGAACTCGTCGAGCAGTCACAGAACCTGAGTCTGGCCGATCGCGAGCGCCTGTTCGGATTCCTGGAAGGCAGTCGCAGGATCATCCTGAGCGAGCCGCAGGCTTTGCTCACGGAGGCCTCGCGCATGCCCGGTATCGACGGCCAGAAGATGTCCAAGAGCTACCAGAACACCATCGCGATGCGCGAGGATCCGGCCTCCGTCGAGAAGAAGATCCGCACGATGCCGACGGATCCGGCGCGGGTGCGGCGCAGCGACCCCGGCGATCCCGAGCGCTGCCCGGTCTGGGAACTGCACCTCGTCTATTCGGACGAGCGGCGCCGCGAATGGGTTCAGGAAGGGTGTCGCTCGGCCGGCATCGGATGCCTGGACTGCAAGCAGCCGGTGATCGACGCGATCATCGAGGAGCAGAAGGGTTTCATCGCCCGGGCGCAGCCGTATCTCGACGATCCGAGCCTCGTGCGAAACATCGTGGCCGACGGCTGCGAACGTGCGCGCAAGATCGCCATCGAGACGATGCGTGACGTGCGAGAGGCGGTCGGGCTCGACTACGAATGAGGTGCCGGTTCAGCCGTCGTCGCCGAGGCTGAGCCAGCGTTCGAGATCGACCGCCCGGGCATATTCCCGGTAGCCCGGAACCCGCTCCGCGAGGGCGGCGGCGCTGCCGTCTCGCGCCAGCGTTTCCACGGCCTCCCGGACCGCGCGCATGGCCGCGAACAGCGCCAGGTGCCAGTACACCACCATGCGGATGCCTGCTCCCCGCCACTGCTCGAGGGTGAAGTCGGGCTGCTGCTCGCGGTGATCGGCGTCGGACGCGCAGGCGATCAGGGGAAGGGGCACCGCCGCCGCGATGCGTGCGTACTCGTCCAGCGAGTACAGGTCACCGAGCATCAGGGCGTCGACGCCCCGCGCGGCGTAGCGGCGCAACCGCGCGATCACGCCGTCGACCCCCTCGGCGCCCTTGGCGTCGGTGCGGGCGATGATCGCCAGACCGCGGCCACGGCGCGCTTCGAGTGCTGCGTCCAGAGTGCGTTCGAACGCCTCGGTGGACACCACCTGTTTGCCGGCGAGCACCCCGCAGCGCTTCGGGAAGGTCTGGTCTTCGAGGTGGATCGCGGCGACGCCGGCGGCCTCGAAGCGGCGCACCGTGCGACGGACGTTGACCGTGCCGCCGAATCCGGTGTCCGCGTCGCAGACCACCGGCAGATCCACGCAGTCCACGATGTTGGCTGCCCGCGCGACGATCTCCGAGGCAGTGGTCAGACCGAGATCGGGAAAGCCGAGGTCGCTGGCCTCGTTCCCGAGTCCCGTGATGTAGACGAGCGGGTAGCCGGCTTGCGCGATCAGCCGAGCCGAGAGCGCGTCGTAAGCGCCGGGCGCGGCGATGATCGGATGAGCGGCGAGCAGTTCGCCGAAGGTGGGTTGCCGGCCGGGATTGCTCATTCGGTTCCTCCGCCGCCCACCAGGTACATGCGGCGCAGACTGGGCAGCGATTCCAGGAAGCCGTTCAGCGCCTCGACGGGCATGGGTTCGGCGATCAGTGCTCCCTGCATCAGGTCGCAGCCGAGGGTGCGTAGCGCGCGCAGTTCGTCGGCGGTCTCGACACCTTCGGCGACTGCCTGCATACCGAGACGGGCCGCGAGCGTGGTCACTGCCTGCACGATCGCGGCATTGCCCCGTTCTTCCGGAAGGCCGTGTACGAAGGAGCGGTCGATCTTCAGGCTCTCGACCGGAAGGTCCCGGATGTAGGCCAGCGAGGCGTAGCCGGTGCCGAAATTGTCGATGGTGCAGCGCACTCCGGCGCGCCGCAGGTTCGAGATGTGCGCGATGATGCGGCGCGGGTTCTCGATGAACGAACTCTCCGTGAGTTCGAGCCGCAGCAACTGCGCAGGCAGCCCGCGCTCGCGCACCAGTCCGAGCAGCGTCTCCAGGAAGCCCTCCTCGCCGAGCTGGCGCGCCGAGACGTTGACGCTGACCGTCATGTCCGGATGGTGCTCGACGCCGAGCGCGATACGGTCGTCGATGGCGCGGCGCAGTGCCCAGAGACCGATCTCCCGGATGAGGTTGCTCTCCTCGGCCATTGGCAGAAAGCGGTCCGGCAGCAGCATGCCGTGCTCGGGGTGTCGCCAGCGAAGCAGGCCTTCGATGCTCACCACCTTGCGTTGGCCCATGTCCATGACCGGCTGGTAGTGGAGGTCCAGCTCGCCGCGCTGCATGGCCAGCGGCAGCTCGCCGGCCAGACGGAGCTGGCGGGCGCGCTCCGAATCCCGCAGGTCGCCCGAGAAGAACCGAACGTCGTTGCGACTCTCGGACTTCA
>JAUIAI010000197.1 GCA_030425615.1 Gammaproteobacteria bacterium | reverse complement strand
CGCCTGACCAGCGACCCGACTTGTAGCTCGGGATGAACTTGGTCGTGTCCGATTCGAGGGTTGCGCTCGTGACTGCCGAGCCGCCTTCGGCGACCTGACGCTCGGCGATCGACTGAAGGATCGAGGACAATGCGTCCGCGAACTCGTCCGGATTCTTAGCGCTCAGGTACTCTCCGCGCGAATTGACGGCCGCGTGCCAGAGATCGTCGATGGTCATCGCCGAGTCGGGCGAGACGTTCGGCCAGTTCAGCGCTCCCGATTCGATCTGCGGCAGCGCGCTGTCCGTATCGAGCGTGCCGTCCACGCCGAAACCGACCGTGAACTGCACCAGGTTCTGCCAGAAAGCGGGGCTGCCCGAATCCGGCGTGACCAGGTTGTCGAGATCCGGCCGCAGGTCACGATTCCAGTAGTACATGGCGACGTCTGCGAGGGTATCCGAGTCGCTGTCCATGAACGGGCGAACCGGCGTGTACTGGTAGCTCTGACCGCCGGGACCAATGATCGAAGGGCCGGTCTGGTTGTCGACGTTCTGGCGGGCCGCCCACGTGGCCGCGGCGTTCCCGTTCCAGTAGCCGTCGGTCATCAGGATGTGATAGCTCTTGCGGCAGGCCAGGTGCTCCGTATCGTCGTCCAGCCCCGGGTACTCGCCCCACGGCCCGCGGTTGTCGGATCGCTGGAAATAGCGGCCGACGTAGTCCATCGCGTATCGCAGTGGCGTGCCGCCGCTGGCGTACTGGGTCCGCAGCCATTCGAAGAACGCGTCGCGGTCCGTTCCCGCGAAGGTCCTCACCCCGCGTTCCACGGTCGGGGTGGACTCGTTGTCCACGGTGGTCCAGCCTTTGTTGATCCGCCCGTACCCGACGCGCATGCCCTCGCCCTGCTGCGCGAAGGCGCGCGTCGCGGCCGCAATCGCGATGAAGATCCGCTTGCGGTAGTAGGTGAACCAGTTGGCGAAGTTCTGGTACTCCTGCGCCTGCGAACAAATGCGCTCACCGTTCGCACCCGGAGGGCAGTCCGTCCGACTGGCGGGTCGTACGAACGAGCTCGAGTCCTGGATGCGTACGCGCGTGAAGTTTCCGGCCGTGAAGAAACTCCCGCCGTTGTGCACGAAGTAGGTCGCCGGCGTATAACTCAAGGTCTGCCAGTTGCAGCCGTTGCTCTGGCACCAGCGGTTGTATTCGCTGCGGGTCCCGATCAGATTGGCCGACCCCCGCCACGTCAGGATCGGGTCGACCGGCGCAGCCGACGGTGGCGCATCCGGCATCGGTGAGCCGTCGCTGTTGAACCAGGGCTGATACCGGAACGCCGGGTTGTAGTAGACGCCGCTGTAGTCGGACGAGCGGAAACGCGCCGTGAAGTGATCGTGTGTGGTCGCGATGAAGCGATTCTTGTTCCAGGGCCATCCGTTGACTTCGGCCGGATCGAAACTCATGCGGTACGAATCCGCGCCGGCCGGCATCCAGGTCCAGTTGGAATCGGGCATGAACGGCCATTCCATCGACCCGCTGTCGTCCAGCGTGAACATGACGTTCGGCTTGCCCGACGTGGCGTCTCTGGACAGCAGCGGCAACTGCGCCGGCTCGGCAAGAGCGGTCGTCGTCAATACGGCGCCCATCAGCAGGGCCAGCGCGCGAATCGCGGACATACGGTGGGTGGCGACAGCCTTCATAACTCGCTCCGAACGGGGGCCCGGTTTCAGGGAGTGAACCGGATCGTCGATTGCAGCCAGACTTCCGATCCGTTGATCGCGCCCTGCGCGTCCCGGCGGAAGTTCGGCGAAAAGCCTCGGGCGGTGACGAGGAAGGCCTCCTCGTCGAGTGCGCCCCGCACGCTGCGCAGTTCCATGCGCTCGACCATGCACTGCGGAAGTACGTTGTACTGGACCCCTGCCGCCGCCGAATCGACGACCGCGTTCGGCAAGGTCGCCGCCATGCCGGCTGCCGGCAGCCAGTTGGCCGGTGTCGTCCACGCCGTGGGCTGATCGGTGTTGGTCAGCGGCACCGGCTGAACCGGAACCCCGGCCGGCAACACCATCGCCTGACGTTCGCAGAATCGCAGTGCCGCCTCGGCGGCCTGCAACGCGAGTTGCCCCTGCTGCAGGTTGCCGGCCACCATGGTGCCGAACATGCCTGAACGCATCGCGGTGACCGAGCTGATGCCGATCACGGCGAGCAGGATCAGTGCGATGGCCAGGGCGATGCCGCGTTCACGGCGGCGGACCGTACGGATGGCGGATGCGGGATTCGGCCTCATAGCGCAGCGTCGCTCGTGTTTCTCAGGTTCACCGTCGTGGTCACGGCGACGCGCAGACGTCTGTCGGCAGGAGTGATCACGTTGCCGAAGCAGTCCACGTAGGGTGTGGGCTCGTCGGCCAACCCGTCGTCGCTTCGCACCTGCAGGCAGACGCGTACACTGCCGACCCGGCGCCATCGTGTGGCGACCGGTTCGACGCCGAATACCGGGTGCGCGTCGAGCTCGGCGGCAGTCAGGTAGCTGCTCACACGGCCCGTGTAGACCTGGTTTCCGAAGGTCCCGGTGCCGATGTCGCCCGTACCGAAGGTCAGCCGCATGTCCTCGACGTTGCGCACCAGGGTCTGAGCTGCGGCGAAGTTGTCGCCGATACCGGCGCAGGCAAGCTCCGGATTGCCGTTGGCACCATTGCGAACGAAGAAGCGGTTTTCGGCGAGGAAGAAGTTGCCGCCGAACGGTGAGATCTGAGCCGGCAGCGCCTGACCGAGGCAATCCGTGGGCTGTCCGGGAACCAGCATCAGCGAGTTGAACTGATCCGCCTCATAGGCCACCGAGAAGGCGTTCGGACTGTCGATCCCGGCGCAGACCAGGTTGTCGATCCCGGGAACGGCCGCGTCCACGAAGGGAGAGTCGCAGGCACGAATCGGCGCTCCGCCGTAGTTGGCCGCCTGCAGGCCCGGGATGCCGTTGATCCGCGGAGAGCTGAATCCGGCCATGCGAACGTGCGAGGACACGAGGTTCAACGCCACCTGCGCGTCCTCGTTGAGTTTGCTCATGCCCTGCATGGCACGGCCGCTGACGCCGCTCGTCGCGACACTGTTCATCACGGCGCCGAGGACGACCAGACCGAGCACCATCGAGATCATCAACTCGACGACCGTGCGCCCCGATTGCCGGCCGCGCAGCGTCGCGGCATTCCGTCGTCCGCTCATATGACGATCCTGAAGTGCATGCAGTTCACACCGTTGCCCGCCCCCACGACCGCCGCCGGACAGCCATCGCCGGCTTCGTCGGTCCCTTCGAGGGCGGGATCGCGCCAGATCACCCACAGATCCATTGCCCCGACGGGCGATGCCGGCGGCGGGGGCAATGCAGGATCCATCTGCGCGAACAGTCCGCCACCGGGGAGTTGATCGGCCGCGATGTTTCGCCAGACGGCCAGGTCGATGGCCGCGATCTCGGCGGCCGTACAGGCCGCCGGTACCGCACAGACCGGAACGACGACGGGGCCTGGCGCATACGGTTGAACGAATTGATAGTTGCCGGCCGGCGCAGCCGCCGCATTGGCCCGCATGCGATCCGCATAGTCGGTGGCGAGCTGGGTCGCCACCGAACGGAACTGCGCGATCTTCCCGCTCGCCAGCGCCACGGCCTGCATGTTCACGTAGGCGAGCATGCCCATCGAGAGCACGACGACGGCGATCAGCACCTCCAGCAGCGAGGTACCTCGCTGCGCCCTGACGAGGGTCCGCGGCCCTGCCGGGCGTTTCCAGGTGTTCCCATGCCTCAACATGACTCGTGGTATCCCATCGTCCGGGTTCCCCCGGTGGGGTCGGTGCACAAGCGCACGCTCAGCGACTCTATGGTTTCGGTCACCGCGCCGGATCGGGCGATGAAGGTGAAGTCGCGCTGACCGCCGATGGCGATGCCCGTCGGAAAGAACGTGACCGCCACCGCCCCGCCCGGACCGGCGCTGGTGATGCCGCCGCTGTTGGCGAAGGGCGCCTGGACCTGCACGACCCGATCGCCGTTCTCGACCACTCCGATGACTCCGGCATCAGCGAACACGATCCAGCCGCGCGCCCAGTCCCCGGCGCCACCGGAGCACGCCGGGGCGGGTGCCTCCGGCGCCAGCGACGGGCAGACGGTGACCGGCAGACCGCGCTTCACCGACTCCGCGCGCGCAAGACGCAGGCCGCTTGCGAGCGTGTTGGCCTGGGCGGCGGTGGCGCGCCGGGCGCTGAAGTTGGCGAGTTCGGGCAGACCTGTCGCGAGCAGGATCGCCGTGATCGCGACGACGACCATCGCTTCGATCAGCGTGAAGCCGCTCTGATGCCGCACTGGGCGATTGCGCTTCATCGGGATTGTCGAATCCACTTACAGGGTGTCGGAACCCCGAGAATACGAAGCACCGCACAGAGGTAGATACTCTTGCCGCCCGGTGGCACTTCCGGCCGACGAGCGGTCATCGCACGCCCCCTGACGACGATCGCCCGCCGACCGACGGTCTGGCGCGACCGCTCTTCCCCGGGCAGTCGCCGCCGGTTGCGTGGTCCACCCCCGTGTGCGGCGGCCACACGGATCAGCCGTGTTGCCGGATTGCCGAAGGCCGCTACGATCGGGCGCCGTTACACTGCCGACGCTTACCGCCGAACCGGAGACCTCCATGCCCCCCGAGATTGCGGCCGACGGCCTGTTGCGTGATCCGAGTACGGGTATTTCTCGTTGCGCCTGGAGCGGATCTGATCCGCTGTACTGCGCTTATCACGACGACGAATGGGGTCGCCCCGTGGACGACGACCACCGGCTGTTCGAGAAGATCTGTCTCGAAGGCTTTCAGTCGGGCCTGGCCTGGATCACCATCCTGCGCAAGCGCGACGCGTTCCGCGATGCGTTCGACGGATTCGAGTTCGACCGCGTCGCGCGCTTCGACCAGACCGATGTCCGACGTCTGCTCGGCAATGCCGGCATCGTCCGTCACCGCGGCAAGATCGAAGCCGCCATCGGAAACGCCGTGCGCGCACGTGAGCTGGCGGACGAGTTCGGTTCGCTGGCCGCGTACTTCTGGGGATTCGCCCCCCGCTCATCCAGCACCGATTTGCCCGCGCCCTGGTCCGAAGTCCGGCAGCGGGTGACGAGTCCGGAGGCGATCGAACTCGCCCGTGATCTCAAGCGCCGGGGTTGGAGATTCGTCGGCCCCACGACCGTCTACGCCTTCATGCAATCCATGGGCATGGTCAACGACCATGTCGCGGGCTGCCACGCCCACTCGGACTGCGCGCGCCTGCGCGCCTCGTTTCCGCATCTGACCGACGCCGGGACTGCGAACCCGTCGTGAGCACGGACACGGCATCGGGTCGACCCACACCCGCGTCCGATCAGACGCCGCCCGGGGGCGCCGCCCGGTCGCGACGCCGGATGCTGCTCGCGTTCGTTGCCATCGCCTCGCTGACCGGGTGCGAACGACCTCTGCCCGGCCCCTCAGCCCGCGGAGCCGACCCGTCCCTGCCGAACCCTGTCGCGCCGCTCGCGCTGGTCTCGGTCACCGACGGCGACACCTTCGAGATCCGCGATGCGGCCGGACACACCTGGCGAGTCCGGGTCGCCGGAATCGACGCCCCGGAACGCAGTCAGCCCTATGGTCGCGAGGCGCGCGCACACCTGGCCGAGCTGCTTTCGGAAGGCCCTCTCAGGCTGGAGGTGAGAAAACTGGATCGCTACGGCCGTCTGGTGGCCGATGCCTTCGCCGGCGCGTCGGATGCCGGCAGAGCCATGCTCAAGGCCGGTGCCGCATGGCATTACCGCCGATACGCGCACGAACAGCCGCCACCGCAACGCAGGGCCTATGAAGCGGCCGAACGTGACGCCAGAGCCGCCCTGCGCGGTCTCTGGCGCCAACCTTCCCCCGAGCCGCCGTGGGCCTACAGGGCCCGGCGTCGCACCGATTCGTAGAGCG
>JAUIAI010000196.1 GCA_030425615.1 Gammaproteobacteria bacterium | reverse complement strand
CCATGCCGACATGCCCGGATTCTCGCGGGCCGAGCAGGGAATCCTGGCCATGCTCGCGCTGGCCCAGACCGGCGGCTTGCGCAAACTGCGCACGGAAGTCTCGGGCATCGAAGACTGGCTCATGGTGATCTGCCTGCGTCTGGCCATGATCATGCACCGGCACCGCGATGCCGCGCCCCGGCCACTGCCTGCGATCCGCAGGAATGGTCGCAGCATCGAGTTCGCCCTGCCGCGCGACTGGACGGCCGAGCATCCGCTGACCCACCAGTCTCTCGCGGCCGAAGCCGAGGCCTGGGCCGAGATCGACGCCTTCGATCAGGTCCGTTACACGCAACCCGTCGACAGCTGACGAACGCCGCGGGGTTCGGCGAGCCGCCTCAGCAGACGGGGATCCAGCTCGGCCAGATCGATCATCATCGGGAAGTCGGCCGTGCCGAATGCCGGATCCCAGTGCGGATCTCCGAGCAGGCGCGCGCCCATGCGCACATAGCTCTTGATCAGGGGCGGCAGGGATACGGTCTCCGTGGCCCGTATGCCGGTCAGATCGAGCCGGCGCCTGGGCCACACCCGCCAGGGTTCAGGGGCCGGACAGCGGTTGGCCAGCTCCCGCGAGATCGCCGCGACGCGCGCCATTCCGTCCGCCACCGGCACGCTGACCGCGCCGATCAACCACCGGCAGCCGGCCTCGCCGAGCAACCCCTGCACCCCGCTCCACATCAGGCGGATCACCAGACCGTCACGATGTTCGCGCGCCACGCAGGTCCGGCCCAGTTCGGCCATTTGCGGTCGCAGAGCGGCGAGCCGGGTGAGCCAGAACTCACCGTCGGTGTAGCAGCAGCCGAGCGCCTCGGCCCGGTCCGGCAGCAACACCCGGGAGGTGGCGACGACCGCACCGGTGGCGCGCTCGCGCACGATCACGTGCTCGCAATAGGCGTCGTAGTGATCACTCTCCAGGTACGCATGGTTAGAAGCCGCCCCCATCTCGGCCACGAAGACACGATGGCGAAGCGCCATCGACTCGGTGATCGAATCGGGGTGCCGGGCATGCCAGACCTCGAAACGCGGATGGGCGGCCAAAGATCGGTCGGCCGGCATCCGGGCGGCCGCGCGGCCCGCGGCGGGCCCCACGGGCCATTGTTCTGAATCCAGTCGCATCGCTGCTCGAATCGGGCTTCGGAGCGCCCCTGCCGGGGCGATGCGATGGAGAATCCAACGCGCAGATTGCAGGCCGATGACGAAGGCTCCCCCGGGCAACGGTCGACCGTCGCCGCAGGCTCCCACGGGCCGATCAGCGGCGGGGCGTGAAGACCGACACGAGCCGCCAGCCGTCGCGGCGGGCCACGAAATGCCAGACGGCACCCTTGCGAATGCTGACCGGTTCGTCGGGCGCAAGGCCGGGCAGCAACAGCCGGCCTGCCAGCAGGCCCAGTGCCGGCTGGTGACCCACCAGGATCACACACGGTGCAAAGGAAAGATCGATCAGCTCCTGGGGCTCGGGCAGCGTCAACCCGGGCGCGAGCCGTGGTTCGATACGCGGCACACCGAACGCCTGAGCCGTCTGCCGGGCACGCGGTGCGGGGCTGCTGACGAGTCCGACGCCCGGCAGCCGCGCCCTGCGCAACCAGCGGGCGGTCCGCCGCGCCTGACGTACGCCGCGCGCGGACAGCTGTCGCTCGAAGTCCGCCGCGGGGTCGTCCAGCGACTCGCCGGCATCGGCGTGACGCCAGAGCAGGAGTTCGCGCAGCAGCCCGGTCATCGTGGGTCCGGACCGGACACCGCCGCCTGGGGGGCGTCTGCCGCGACGTCCGGCTGCGCGCCCCCGGCACCGTCGCCTCCCGACGCGGCGGCGCCGGTCTGGAGGAACCGGTAGCGCGCCATCAGCTGATCGCGGGTCTCCACGTGTTCGGGATGCACGGGGATGCAGTCGACCGGGCAGACCTCACGGCACTGGGGCACGTCGAAATGTCCGACGCACTCCGTGCAGCGGTTCGGATCGATCTCGTAGATCTCGAGACCCATCGAAATCGCGTCGTTCGGGCATTCAGGCTCGCAGACGTCGCAATTGATGCATTCGTCGGTGATCATCAAGGCCATGGTCCGAACCCTCCTGACGACGCTTCAACGACCGGCCTGGGCCGGTACCCGCGCGCGGATACGGGCCATGACCCGAACGGAAACGAACTTCTCGACCTCCCCGCCCATCTGCGCGATCTCGCGCACCAGCGTCCCCGAGACGTGCTGCACCATGGCGCCCGGCGTCATGATGATCGTCTCGGCCGACGGGTCGAGCTGGCGGTTCATGCCAGCGAGCTGCATCTCGTAATCGAAGTCGGTGACGGAGCGCACGCCACGAAGAATGACGCGTGCCTGCTGCTCGCGCGCGAAGTCGACCAGCAGCCCCGAAAAACGTACCACCTCGATCCTGGGTTCGTCCGCGAAGACCTCGGCGGCCATCTCCAGCCGCTCCTCGACCGGGAACAGCGGCCCCTTCGAGCGGCTGTCGGCCACCGCGATCACCACCGTGTCGAACAGCCGGGCGGCCCGGCGGGCGATATCCTCGTGGCCGAGGGTCAGCGGATCGAAGGTGCCGGGGTAGACGGCTCGTGTCATCGGGCGAAGGTCCTGGTGGCGGTTCGGGGGCACCGGCGTCGGGTCGGGGGATGTCAACTCCCGGCCGGGCGAAGGAGATGATAGTGGACCCGCCCCGCCCGGCCCCGCCGCGTCACCGCGAGCGACAGGGTTTCGGCCACCCCGTCGTCCAGCGCGCGGCCCGACTCGAGGTAGATCGCCCCCCCGGGGGCCAGCATTTCCCGCGCGGCCCCCAGCAGCTCCGTTTCGGCACCGTCGCCGAACGGTGGATCCAGGAGAACGAGATCGAAACGCTCGCCCGTCCGTGCAGCCGCACCCATCAGGGCAAGCGCGTCACCCCCGGTGAGCCGCACGTGGCCCACGGCCTCGGCCACCCGGGGATCCCGGGCATTGCCGCGCTCGGCGAGCCAGGCGCGCAGACGGCTCACCGCCGGCCGGTGCCGGTCGTTCAGCCAGAGTCGGGCCGCGCCCCGGGACAATGCCTCCAGGCCGAGCGCCCCGGTGCCGCAGAAGGGGTCCGCCACGCGGGCGCCGACGATCTCGTCGGCCAGCCAGTCGAACAAAGTGGCGCGCACCCGTTCCGGCGTGGGCCGCAGACCGTCGCGATCCGCATCGAGCGGCAGCGGGGTGCGCCTGAGCAGCCCGCCGACGATGCGGACCTGGTTTCTCGAGTCGTTTCCCATGGGCATGCAAGCCGTTCGCCGGAACGCCGGCGCGACGGAGGGTTCGTGAGCATGCGCGGCGCCCCGTCGGGCAGCCCGCGCCTCTGAGGGCCGGTAGACTACCGGGTTTTGCCCGTTCCCGCGGACCGGACCGCCGGCCCGCCGAAGGCTGATCATCATGTTCGGATTCCTGCGTCGCAAGAAACCCCCGACCGATACGCCTGCGCCCGCAGATGCGGCAGACGGGTCGGAGGGGACTCCGGCTGCCGCGCCTTCGCCGGCTGCGGTCTCCCCGGCAGCGACCTCCCCGGCAGCGACCCCTCCGGATGCAGCGCCATCCGGGGCCGCCGCGGACACCCCGACGACGGCCGTGCCCCGGACAGGCGAAACATCTCCGGCGGCCACACCCGCTCAGTCTCGGGCCGGATGGATGGCGCGCCTGCGTTCGGGCCTGAACCGCACGCGCGACAACCTCGCCGGACTGTTCTCCGGATCGCGCATCGACGAATCGCTGTACGAGGAACTCGAGACCGCGCTGCTCGGCTGCGATGCCGGTGTCCGCGCCACGGAGATGCTGCTCGACCGACTCCGGGAACGGGTGCGCCGCGAGCGTCTCGAAACGCCGGAGCAGGTTCGTCAGGCTCTGCGCGACGTGCTCGTGGAGTTGCTCGAACCTCTCGAGGCGCCGATGGACATCGATCGCGCCAGTCCGCTGGTCATGATGGTTGCCGGTGTCAACGGCGCCGGCAAGACCACATCCATCGGCAAGCTTGCCAAGCACCTGCAGCGCGAGGGCAAATCGGTGCTGCTGGCCGCGGGTGACACGTTCCGCGCGGCCGCCCGCGAGCAGCTTGCCGAATGGGGCCGCCGTAATGACGTGCAGGTCATCGCTCAGGACGGCGCGGATCCCGCGGCCGTCGCCTTCGACGCGGTCAACGCCGGCAAGGCGCGCGCCACGGGCGTCGTGATCGTCGACACGGCCGGCCGCCTGCCCACGCAGGAGCATCTGATGCGCGAGCTCTCCAAGGTGCACCGGGTGATCGGCAAGGCGATGACCGGCGCGCCGCACGAAGTGCTCCTCATCCTGGACGGCAACACGGGCCAGAACATGCTTGCGCAGGTGCGCGCGTTCGACGCCGCCGCCTCGCTGACGGGGCTCGTGATCACGAAACTGGACGGCACCGCGCGCGGCGGCGCCATTGCCGCGCTGGCGCTGGAGCGGCGGGACAACCCGGTGCCGGTCTACTTCATCGGCGTGGGCGAGAGCATCGACGACCTTCAGGCTTTCTCCGCCAGAGAATTCGCCGACGCGATGCTCGGTCTCGGGCGCTAGCAGGCTGTTGAAATACCTCACGGGCCCATGACGCCGATCTGGCGTGGTGAGCCACGAGGCGGGTCAAAGGGCCTGTATCGGGGATACAGGCCCTTTGACCTAACGAAGTGGGTCGCGCGCCAGCACGGCGTCGTGAGGTCGTTGACGACTCCCGGGCATGCTTGGGTTCGGCCCTCGCGCGGCGTCTACGCACCGGGCCAGTCGCACCGATATCCCGATATGGGCACGACTGGCCCGGCACGCATCCATCCACGTGAGGACTCGAACAAAATGAAAGTTACTTATGAAACGGCACACTAGCCGCCGAGGCGCGGGTCCGACGCCTCCGGCTGTGCACCCGGCGCGGCCCGGGCGAAAGCCGGCAGCGCCTGGCAGGCGTCGTGCACCGCCATCAGCCGGGGAAAGCCCGACAGATCCACGTCGAACCGCTGGGCGTTGAAGACCTGCGGCACCAGGCAGACATCGGCCATCGTCACCGCGTCGCCGTGGCTGAAGCGCCCTGCACCGGCGGCCAGCTCGGCCTCGTAGGCGGCCAGCCCCTGCTCGCACCAGTGGCGGTACCAGGTGTTCACGGCGTCCTCGGGCTGTCCGAGCGGACCCCGCAGGTACTTCAGCACGCGCAGGTTGTTCAGCGGATGGATGTCACACGCGATGAGCAGCGCCAGCGAGCGCACACGTGCCCTACCCGCCGGGTCCGGTGGCAGCAACGGATTTTCGGGATGGCGCTCGTCCAGATATTCGAGGATCGCCAGTGACTGCGACAGACGGACGTCGTCGTCGATCAGCGTGGGCACGAGCCCCTGGGGATTGACCTGCCGATAGGGTTCTCCCGCCTGCTCGCCCGTCGGTAGCCAGACCACCTCAGGCGCGTAGTCGAGCCCCTTGAGGTTGAGCGCAATGCGGACGCGGTACGCGGCCGAACTGCGGAAGTAGGTATAGAGCTTGAGCATGTTCCGTCCTCCGTCGTGGCGTGATTGTGCCCGCGATCCTTCGGGCGCTTCGAGGCCCGCCCATCGCAAAGATCAATCTGATCCGTGTTGCCGATTCTCACGCTCTATGATATAGTCAACCTATTGATATGGAGATCTATCCATATAACATCAATCGTTATTAGCACTCGTAAGGGTGGAGTGCTAAAATGCCACCAAGGCATGAATGCAGATAGGAGTGTGTCAATGACCACGATGTCTACAGCCGTCGTTCCCTCGCATGCCAGCCTGCCCTCGCTTCCGCCGGTGGGCAATCTCGAGGCCTATATCGCAGCCGTGCATCGCATCCCGATGCTGACGCCGGAGCGCGAGTCGGAACTGGCGACCCGCCTGCGTGACAAGGGTGATCTCGAGGC